>CAXAVP010000105.1:0-13767 GCA_963972175.1 uncultured Arenibacter sp. | reverse complement strand
AAATTGTCGACCACCATTGATTTCTTTAAAAATAAGAAAACCGATCTATACGGTAGCAGACAAGTCTTTATCCCCTCTTCCTCGGGACTTACCTTGGGGCCGGTCAACTATGGCGCCATAGATATAAAAGGTGTGGAGGGCTTGGTAACCTATAAGGATAATATTACGAGTGATTTTAATTATGAGGTTGGTTTCAATATTGGTTATTCCAAGGCCGTCTATGTAACCCTGGACGAACCAGAAACCAGAAGGCCATACCAGTTGTTGTCCGGAGAGGAAACCAGTAGGATCATGGGGCTCAAAGCAGAGGGTATTATCAGGACCCAAGAACAGTTGGACGATTTAATTGCCAATGGTTATAAAATATACGGACAAGACCCTCAAATTGGTGCATTGTATTTTAGGGATATACGGGGGGCTGCTGCAGTGGACCCAGAAGGCAATACGCCAGACGGAGTAATAGATGATAACGATAGGGATTATATAGGGGCTAGAAGCAACCCTTCTGTAAATTATGGTATACGGTTAAATTTGAGATATAAAAGATTTAGTCTCCTGGCTTTTGGACAGGGGTTTGCAGGACATCAAAGATATCAACCTGCTAACAACAGATTTCAGTTCGCCTCTATAGGCCAGTCTTCACATACCCAGTGGCTCAATGCTTGGACACAGGATAACCCAAATAACTCGTTTCCAAGATTTGGCTCCCCCTTTAGCAGCAACGATTCCACTTTTTGGTTAGAGGATGCCGACTTTTTAAGGTTGAAAAATTTGAATGTTGGTTATGATATCCCGGCCTCCTTAGCGAGCAAAGTTGGGGCCGAAAGAATAAATCTTTTTGCCAACGGAACCAATTTGTTTATGGTCTATAGTAAGATTAAGGCCTTTGACCCTGAAACCTCAGGAAGGGGTATTCCAGTGAACAGAAGTTATAGCTTGGGAATAAACGTTACATTTTAAAATAAGGTATGATGAACATAAAAAATATAAATAAATTAATGATTCTTTGCTTTTTGGCCCTTACCCAATGTAGTGAAGATCCATTGGATAAGAGACCACTGGGGGCTATCAGTGAAGAGGTAGTATGGAACGATGAGAGTTTGGCCCTAGGATTTTTGAACAATATCTACAGTAGGGCCCTTCCGGGCTGGGAAACCACTGCCTCCCAACTATCGGATGATGCCCATGGCGAAAACGGATTTATGTACGGGGAGGCCCAACCGGGCTCTATGAATATATATTCCGGAAGTTATACAACCATTAAGGATATAAATTTACTGTTGGCGAACATTGGTACGGGTACCATAGACACCGATGTGCAGAATCTGATGTCTGGCCAAGCCCTGTTTTTTAGAGCCCATTTATAT
The DNA here is from genome assembly GCA_963972175.1 of uncultured Arenibacter sp. GTDB lineage: Bacteria > Bacteroidota > Bacteroidia > Flavobacteriales > Flavobacteriaceae > Arenibacter. The sequence goes on along the minus strand of CAXAVP010000105.1, from coordinate 12,400 downwards.
TTTAGGTTGGTTTCCACATATGGTGGGGTACCTATGGTATTGGAGGCCAGGGATAAATCGGACATAGAGGCCTTGCAGGTGCCGAGAAATAAAACATCCGAATGTATTGCACAAATTTTGAGTGACTTGGATGAGGCGGTAGAACTATTGCCGATTGCTTATCCCGATGCCGCAGCCGATTACGGAAGAATAACCAAAGGAGCAGCCTTAGCCTATAAAGGTAGGGTGTTGCTGCACTATGCCAGTGAACAGTTTGACCCTTCCCAGGATAAAGGGCGATGGCAAGTGGCCTACGATGCAAACAAGGCTGCTATAACTTTGCTTTCCGCTAATGGGAAAGGACTGCATCCAAGTTATGAAAATCTTTGGTTCGATGAAAGCGAAACCAATCCGGAGGCTATAATGATCAAAAGATATACATTGGACCAATCGCACAATAGGGACGCAGGTTGCAGGCCTTTTATTGTGGGGACCAATGGGGAATCTTTTGATAAACCCACCAAAAGTCTGGTAGATGCCTTCCCTATGAAAGATGGAAAGGCCATAGATGATCCTACCTCCTCCTATACCTATGATCCAACCACCCTTTGGGTAGACAGGGATCCTAGATTTTCCGCTACCATAGCTTGGAATGGTGCCGTGTGGCCGTTGAACAATCCTGCTCCAAATAGGACCAGCGATTTGGAATGGACTTTTCAGGAAAGTGCCATAGAAGGGCAGGCAGATAGCCGTATTACCCCCACTAGTTTTAATTGTAGAAAGGCTATTGATGGCTCCATTGAGGGGGGAGCTGCTAGTTTGTCCTCCCCTACGGACTGGATTGAAATTAGATATGCCGAGGTACTTTTGAACCTGGCCGAGGCCGCTAATGAGGTTGGATTGTCAGCAGAGGCCTATGACATCCTTGTCCAAATTAGGGAGCGGGCCGGGATAGAGCCTGGCTTGGATGGTTCGTATGGACTTGCAGCGGGAATGGACCAGGACCAATTGAGAAACGCTATAATGCACGAAAGAAGGCTAGAGTTGGTTTTTGAAGGTAAACGTTCTTCAGACCTTAGAAGAAGAAGAATGTACGAGGCCATAAATGGCACCTATCGTCAAGGCTATAGAATAACCAAAACTGCTTCTTTTGATGCCCTTGATCCGTCCGAAGAGATTTTGGACGATCGTATAGCTTTGGAAGAGGGGATAAATAATGGAAGCATAGACCTTAATGATCCAAGTGTATACAATACCTATTTCAATACAGAGTTGAGAAGTGTTGAAAGATTTGGGAATATTGATGATGATGGTAGTGCCATCAACTATTTGGATAGCTATTACTTTTTTGATATCCCTCAGGATGAGCTTAATAAAAACCCAAATCTTGAACAAACCAATGGATGGCCAGGTGGGACTTTTGATCCTCTACAATAAAAAGCTGAAGTTCTAAAGTTGATTGTTACGTTAAATTAGTTTTTAGTTAGTTGATAAAAAAGGGGCTGAAATTCCTCAGCCTCTTTTTACAATTCAAGACATTTTTTGTCTAAATTGATAAACGGGAAAGTGCAAATCTAATTTGAATATGGATCGGCTGAAAGCGGTATATTCTTACCTAATTAAAAGAAGTTTTGGTTCTTTGATTAACATAGTGATATTGGTTAAAGAATGTAATCAATGAAAATCCCATAAGTACAATATAAAATTATGACTAAATTATTTTGGATAATAGTATCTGCAATATGTATAACCTCCTGCGATAATTCCCATGACAAGAATTTTCTAGAAAATATTAATTTCAAATTAACATTGGACAACCAGGGAAAATTAACGGAGTTAATAGAGAAGGGAACAGGTGAAAACTTATTAATTCCAGGTCAGGGCACATCGCTGTTAACCGTTCAGTCCGAAGGGGTAAATTATCCCATTACCAGCTGGAAACATGAAGGTGAACTATTGAAATTGAAGTTCAATAAACCAGGAGCCGAAATTAGTATTAAAGTTAAGAGTAAAAATAACTATCTAACTTTTGAAATAGTTGAGGTGAAAACGGATGAATTGATTGATAAAGTTATTTGGGGGCCTTATAAGGTGCTGCCTTCGGAAAAAATAGGTCAATCAATCGGGATTGCCTATAATGATAGTATAGCCATTGGTTTAATGGGGTTAAATCTGAAGAGTCGCGGTGGATTTGAAATTGCAACTAGGGAAAGATTTGGAAATGCAGCTAAGAAAATTGTTGGAGGAGCAAGCTTGACAGGTTTTGTACGGGATCGCTCCAGATACCAAACTGTTGATAATTGGGAGCAGAAGCTGGGACAGGCAGTTCCTGTCAATGATAGCGATGCTGAAATAGTAGGTGGCAAATTTGCTTTCTATTGTGTGCCTTCCAGTACATTAATTGAGGTTGTGGAGGAAATCGTTTTAAACGAAGAGCTACCATACATTAAGACCAAAAATGTTTGGACTAAGGTTTCAAAATACTCCAGTTCGTCTAAATTAATTATGTCTTATAATGTTGATAACATTGAAGCTTGTATAGACGTTGCCAAAAAAGCAGGTATTTCATCTGTCTACCACGGAGGCATTTTTAAAACTTGGGGAACTTTTTTACTGGATGAAAAAGACTTTCCCAATGGTTATAAGTCGGTTAGGGAATGTTCGGATAAAGCTGAAAAACACGGAATAAACTTAGGTGCGCATACTTTAACAAATTTCATCACCACCAATGATCCTTTGGTTACTCCTAAACCTCATCCGGGCCTAGTTATGGCCGGAATTACAAAACTTGGAAAAAGTATCGCTGCAAATGACCATGAATTGTTTTTGCAGGATGAGGAGGTACGCCCGGCATACCATGAGCCAAATATAGAAAAAGTGAACCCCAGATGGCGCGAGCATACATCGGTTAAAATTGGGGATGAGATCATACTGTATTCTTTTGCAACAGCCCATGGGGAATTGGTGTTAAAAGAATGTAAACGTGGTGCCTTTGGTACAAAGGCTGTTGAGCACAAAAAAGGTGAAAAGGTAAGTCGCCTAATGTCCCATGGTTATAAGGTGTTTTTTCCCGATATCAACTTGCAAGATCAGATGGCAAAAAACCTGGCGACGTTCTTTAATGAGGCCAATCTGAAAAGAATTAGTTTTGATGGTATTGAAGGCGGTCTGGCTTCTGGACATGGTAGGTATGGTAGTGATCGTTTTGTAAAAGTTTTCTTTGATCATTTAAAGGATCCACATATTGTTGCCAATTCATCCGATGTCACCCATTATGGATGGCATTATTTGGCTAATGAAAGTTGGGGCGAGCCTTGGACATCCGACAATTTCAGGGAAGCACATCTTGAGCATAGATTAAGTGTGCAACAGGCCTTAAAGGAAGACTTGCTACCACGGAAAATGGGGCAATTTAGCATCAATGCAAAAACTACAAAAAAGGATATTGAATGGGTAATGGGACTATGTGCCGGTTATGATGCCGGTGTAGATTTTTACATTAGCCCCAATTTTGAAGAAATTAACAAAGAAGCCGATGCTATTCTTGCAGAAATTAATAAATGGGAAAAAGCAAGAATGGAAGGTCTTTTTACAGAAGCACATAAAGAAAAACTACGGGATCCATATACTTTCTATGGTCTTGAGCAAGATGAAGAAGGGGTGCGATTGGTTTTTATAGAATCATGGGCTCCGGAAGGGACAACCAACAAGATAGGGGATAATCAAAACAGTCTGCCATCAACGATATTGGAAAGCAGTCCAGAAACCCCGGTGTCCAAGGATTATAAGCACAGGAATATGACAACGGAACCAGGACAGCCAACGGCCGCCATTTGGGAGTATGTATGTGCGGGATCCAAGCAAAAATTACAATTTGTAATCAGGCTCCCTAAAGCATCCAAAGAAAGAGTAAAGGGTATCTATTTAAAGGCCGGAGCAAAAAAAGTTGAAATACCGTTTATATTGGAACCTGGTGACTTTGTTGTTAATAAAGGCAGTAATACATATAAACATTTTTCCCAAGACCTACAGATCAAGGATGAAGTTATAATAGATGAAGGGTATTTATCGGCAACAGAAGGCCTAAACGTCATAGAGTTTGATTACCAGGGGAAAGGAAGGGTGGCAGGTCCTGAAATGATAGTAAATTTCCGTACCGTAAAATAGTTGATTAGTCTGTTTATCTCCTTCTGTTCCGCCTTAGCATAGAAGGAGATACATGGGATAAGGAAAATGCCGCTAATCAAGGATTGGTATATGAATGGCCTAGTTGTCTTGTAAATAATCAATGCTGTAAGGGGATATAGACTTAAGACTACTGGAAGTGGAAGTGGAAGTGTAGCGGGATTCCGCTCCAGGCGGTAAATTATACTTAAAGTACGAATGGACCGGTATATATCTAACGGTTAAAATTCAGCATTCCATAGGGATTTCGCCCAGTGCGCCCAAAACAATATTAAAACACCTAATATGAAAAGAGGAAATATAATACTCCTAGTAATTTGGACTATGACCATTACATTACAGTCTTATTCACAAAATGATGGTTCCCGAATAGGGGCTGAAATACTATTCACCCAACTAGATCCTTCGGGAACCAATATCAATTTTAAAAATCTACTTCATCAAACCAAACAGGACAATATATTTGTTTATAAAGGTTTTTATAAGGGCGGTGGAGTAGCAATTGGTGATATTAATAATGACGGACTTCTGGATATATATTTTACAGGAAATCAGGTCGGGGACAAATTGTACCTCAATAAGGGAAATTTGAAATTTGAGGATATTACCGTGGCAGCGGGGATATTGGACAAAGGGGGCTGGTCTACCCATGTGAGTATGGTGGATATCAACAATGACGGATTTAAAGATATCTACGTTTGTAAAAGCCTATATGATGATAAGGCAGAATTACGTCAGAATGAATTATATATCAATAACGGTGACCTAACTTTTGTTGAAGCTGCAGTAGACTTTAACCTTGACGATAGGAATAGGACAACTGAGGCCAATTTTTTTGATTTTGACAGGGACGGGGATTTTGATGTTTTTTTGATCAATCAACCCAAAAACTCTTCATTTTTGGCACCTGCTACCGATGAAGAAAAAATAACCCCAACTCAAAATTATAGGTTATTGGAGAACAAAGACCATAAGTTTTATGAAACCTCCAACAATGGAGGTGTTAGCAATTTTGGTTACGGATTAAGTTCAAGTATAGGGGATTTCAATATGGACGGATGGCAGGACATTTATGTGGCAAATGATTACTTGGGTCCTGATTTTTTTTACATCAACAATGGCAATGGAACCTTTACCAATAAAATTTATGAAAATATAAAGCATACTTCCTACTTCAGTATGGGAACAGATGTAGGCGATATAAACAATGATGGTTGGTTCGATTTTGTGGTGCTCGATATGGTAGCAGAGGATAATTACAGATTAAAGAGTAATATGAGTTCCATGAACCCCGCTGAGTTTTGGAATAATGTTAGCAGAGGAGGGCATTATCAATATATGTTCAACACTTTACAACTGAACAATGGTGTTGATGTAAATGGGGATATGCTTTTTAGTGAAATAGCGCAAATGGCGGGTGTATCCAGTACGGATTGGAGTTGGTCCCCCTTATTGGCCGATTTTGATAATGACGGGCACTTGGATCTTTTTGTTACCAATGGAATACGACATGAAATTGGTAACACCGATGCCCTTAAGAAATTGGATGAATATGTTGGCGATATTGATACCAATTATAACAAGGAGGGCGACAAAAACTTTGACGTTTGGAAATATGCCAATTTGGAAAAGATGCTATCCTTTTTTCCTTCCGATAAAATTCAGAATTATATGTATCGGAATACAAATGGACTGAAATTCGAAAAAGTGTCCGATAAATGGGGCCTATCCCAAAAAACGTTTTCCACTGGTGCTGCTTATGGAGATTTGGATAATGACGGGGATTTAGATTTGGTAGTAAATAATATAGATGAGGTGGCCCATGTATATAGGAATAACACATCCGAGAAGAAAAAGAACAATTATTTAAGGATTAATTTCAAAAGGGGTAAGGTGGGTCAAAGTTTTTTTGGTACAAAAGTTTCTTTGTTTCACAAAAATGGGGTGCAAATCTCACAGTTGACCAATGCTCGTGGAATAAATTCCAGTAGTGAGGAAGTCGTACATTTTGGGTTGGGCCAAATTAATAATATTGACAGTTTACGGGTAGATTGGTTTAACGGTCAGACCTCATTTTATAAAAACGTTAAGGTAAACCGAACATTGGAGTATGATCTAAATGGTGCTAAAAATAGCCAACGCCCCCCTAATAAACCGGATTTTCTATTATTTGAAGATGTTTCCGATGCTGCCAAAGTAAATTATGTGCATAAAGAGAATAAGTTCGACGATTTTGGGCGTGAGATATTGTTGCCCCATCGCATGTCTACCTTAGGGTCGGGAATTGCGGTGGCGGACATAGACGGCAATGGTTTGGAAGATTTCTATATCGGTGGTCCAAATGAAGGTTTAGGCAAGCTTTATAAGCAACAACCTACGGGTTCATTAATAGAAAGTCCCTTAAAACTTATTCCCGACCTAAATAGGGAAGATATGGGAGCCATATTTTTTGATGCCGATAATGATGGGGATCAAGATTTATATGTGGTTTCGGGAGGAAATGAATTTGAATTGGATTCCGATAATTACCAAGATAGATTGTATATAAATGTTGGGGAAGGGAATTTTCAATTATCAATTGGGGTCCTTCCTGAAATAACGGCCAGTGGATCAAGGGTTAAGATGGCCGATTATGACAACGACGGCGATTTGGACCTATTTGTGGGTGGTAGGCAAGTTCCAGGGCATTATCCCGAGCCAGCGAATAGTTATTTGTTAAAAAACCAGCTTAATGAAACTGGAACATTAAGTTTTGTGAAAACCAATATGAATGTATTGGATAAGTTGGGTATGGTGACAGATGCAGTTTGGACGGATTTCGACGGGGATGGTGATTTGGATTTGTTGATTACAGGTATGTGGATGCCCATTACCGTTTTGGAAAATGTGAATGGTGAATTCAGTAATAGCACGGAAAAATTCAATTTACAAAATACCACTGGGTGGTGGTTCAGTATTTCGAGTGGTGATTTGGATGGCGACGGTGATGATGATTATGTGTTCGGAAATTTGGGGTTAAACTACAAATACAAGGCAAATGCAAATGAACCATTTTCCGTTCATTATGGTGATTTTGACGAAAATGGAAAAAATGATATTGTACTGAGTTATTATAACTATGGGACACAATATCCGTTACGAGGCAGGTCTTGTTCCTCCCAACAAATACCGGAAATAAAAAAGAAGTTCGCAACCTACAACGAATTTGCATCATCAACCCTGCAGGATGTTTACGGTGATTCCAACTTGAATAATGCCCTTCATTATGAAGCCAAGACTTTTGAAAGTGTCAGCATGGAAAATTTGGGGAATGGTAGATTCAATATTAGACCATTGCCAGATTTGGCCCAAGTTTCCAACATTAATAGTTCCGTGATGTATGATTTTGATAAGGATGGTATAAAAGATATTGTTATAGCTGGTAATCTTTATGGCTCTGAAATAGAGACCACAAGGAATGATGCCAGTTTGGGTTTGTTTCTAAAAGGCCATGGCCAGTTTGTTTTTGAGCCGATACCTATGGGGAAATCAGGGTTGAATATTTCTCAGGATGTAAAAGAGTTGAAGCTTATTGCTTATAAAAACCAGAAGGCCTTGGTGGTAGCGGTCAATAATGGTAAGGCACAATTAATAAAAGTAAATTTGATACATGAGGGCCAATAAATTTTGGTTGACCAATGGCCAATATTAATCCAGCGTGAAAAATGAATGGTTTTTGATAAAGAATGTGAAAGGAAAAATCAAAACTGTCAGACTCATGGACAGTTTGTTATTTATTTGGTTTTCCAATAGGAATTTGGGCAATCTGTTTTATTCCACAGCATAGTGTCCCAATGCTCATTGGGTTGTTTTTTCAGGGATTTGTTTGTCCCAATCTGTCCCAAAAGACCAATCTATTGGATTTGTTATTTATACTTGTTCTGGAAACAATTAACAGGTCGTTGAATCTATATTTTAATTTTTGAAGAAGACAACAATTTACTTAAGGACACTTTTGATGATAATTTTTATATCCTCAACTACGGGAATAAATGCTCAGGAAGAGGAAGTGAATATTACCAGCTTATTGAAGGAAATGGTGGATCGTGAGAAGATTACGCAGTTTCCATCCTCCAATTATCAATCCAAACAGGCAAGCAGCTATAATAGGGAATCCGTTTCCCCAGATTTGCCAGGTTGGTTTGCAGATAGCGATGGGGTGTCCTACGTTCGCATGGAAGATAACAATGGGAAAAAAGAGTGGGTTCTAATGGAGGATTTCGGTCCTGGGGTCATTACCAAAATTTGGGCGGTCTGTTTTTATTATGGGTTGGACAATACCATAGGTGCCAATGTAAATATTTATTTGGACGGAAATCCAAAACCGGTAATTTCCACTAATTTCTTCGACCTTGTACAAGGGAAAGATTTTATCAAACCTCCCTTTGCAGATGTTTCGGCTAGGGCAGGGAATCTATATTTTCCCATTCCCTATGCCAAGAGCTGTAAAATAACCATGGATAAGAAAGCTTTCTATAATATCATTAATTACAGAAAATACCCAATGGGTACCAAGGTGAAATCCTTTACTATGGAAGATTTTGATAAGGCTTCCAAGCTGAGAAACAAAGTGGGTACAATTTTAACTGAATACAGGCGTCCTAGAGGAGACGTACAGGAACAAGAAAAGTCGATTGGCCCCTCGGAATCCATAATTTTTGAACTTCCAAAAGGAAACAATTCCGTTCAGGAATTTCAAATCAAGCTTACGGCTACTTCCAATATGGCCCAAGCCTTGCGCTCTCTGGTGCTAAAGTCTAACTTTGATGATCAGGAAACAATTTGGGCCCCTGTGGGCGATTTTTTTAACAATGTGGGAAAAATACAACCTTATGATATGTGGGAGCGGTCGGTTACCAAAGACGACAAGATGATATGTCGTTGGGTAATGCCGTATAAGAATAGCGGTCAATTGGTTGTTAAGAATCTTGGAAAAGAAAAAGTGAAGGTTAAAATGTCTGTCACTACCAAAGAAATGAAATGGACCTCCAACTCCATGCACTTTTATGCCACTTGGCAAACTGATACACCAACACCCACCTTCCCGCTATACGACTATAATTTTTTGAGCGCTACGGGCAAAGGAGTTGTGGTAGGTGATGAGTGGTCTGTTCTTAACCCTATTGAAGGCTGGTGGGGAGAAGGGGATGAGAAAATATATATAGATGATGATTTGCAGGCCAACTTTCCATCTCATTTTGGAACAGGGACCGAAGATTATTATGGATGGGCTGGTGGTGTTGTACCTACACCCAAAGATCAGTTTTCGAAACCATTTCTAGGGAATATCATTGTAGGTCAAAAATCGAAGGGGTATAATGTATGTACAAGAACTCGTGTATTGGATGCAATACCGTTTAAAAATCAAATTAAATTTGATGTGGAATCGTCTTGTGGTAAACGCAGTAAATCCCATTTTCTTCAATATGCACAAACAACCTTTTGGTATGGCGCTCCAGGTGTAGTGCACAATAAGCCCCAGTTGCCAAATTACGCAGCGGCCAACCTACCCACTATAATGGAATTGGAAAAGGCGATGGAAAAAGCCAAAGGCACACAATATATTGTGGACAATGCCCTGGAAGCAGAACTGTTGCCCCTTGCCAAAGTAAGTAATGGGGTAATAGAAAATCTTCATGAAATTCCTATGTGGGGGGAAATAAGTTCTGGCGCTATGAAGAACTTGTGGTTCGAGAAACCTGGGGACTACGTCGAAATTAAGATAAGCGAGCAATTTGAAGCCTCCCGAATTTTTCTTTGCGCGGCTGTGGGACCTAGTAGTGGAAGATTCGATATTGCTGTAAACGGAGTCAAGAAAATAGATCAAGACCTGTATTCACAGCATGCCGGGGTCATAAATCCCTATTTGGACCTGGGAGAGTGCAACCCGAAAGATAATTCTTTTGTGGTGCGTATTACATTCACTGGGCATAACCCGGATACGGCGGGGATTGGCAATAAGTTTGCTTTGGGATTGGATTTCTTTCTGATTAAAAATAACTTCCTTAATAAAAAATAATAGCATACAATATATTTATGAATTTTATATTAAAACCATTTATTCTTTTTACTGTATTGATAAGCTTTGGTTGTGATGCCAAAAAAGAATACGTTATTGAAACCGGATCGGTGACCAGGGTTATCGGTGTAAATGAAGATGGCCAATTGAGTACCCTGGCGATACGAAACAACCTAACGGGCAAGAACATGGTGCCAAAGTACAGAGCAGAATTTAAGCTCCGTATTTCGGAAGGGACCCATATTGAGGGCTCTGATAAGATTCTGAGCTCAGAGGATTTTGAAGTGGTCAAAGTGCTACCAATGGACAACTCCTCCCTTGGGTTCCTTTTGGAGAATAAAGAACATGGATTGGAAGTTGAAGTTATATATGAAGGTGAAAAGGGCGATTTTTATATCCGTAAATACCTCAATATAAGATCGGAAAAGGCGGTTACTATAGAAAGGTTGGATGTGGAGACCATTGCTTTGGAAGATATGCATCAACCATATCAAATTAAAAATATAACCTCACAGGGTGTGGCCCAATGGAAACCGGGACTGGGCCAACCACTTTATGCCTTGGAATCGGCTGTGTTTTTTGGAGTAGAATTTCCTGCATCCAGCAATTATGTGGAGGGTGGGTTGGGATATTGTGGCTATCTATATGGTAAAGAATTAACACCAGGGGAAACATATACTACATACAAAGGGGTTATCGGGGTAGGGGACGATCCCGCATATATTCAGGATGCATTTTATGATTATATAGACAGGGTTCGTGCACGACCGTTACGACTACAGATTCAATACAACAGCTGGTTCGATTTTTACAGTGGGGTGGATAAGGAAAAATTTGGCAGTAGTTTGTCAAAGGTCTATCAGGAATTGGTGGAAGAAAGAGACGTGGCTCCACTTAGTGCCTATGTCATTGACGATGGTTGGCAAGATGTAAGCGCCGATTGGTCCGACAAAGCTTGGAAGGTAAACTCAAAATTCGATGCAGACTTCTCAACGAGTTTTAAGAATGTGGAATTGGCAGGTTCAAAACTCGGATTGTGGATGAGCCCGGGCTGTCTGTTTGGGGCAGAACCTGCGGCACAGAAACTTAAAGAACAGGGTTTTGAAACCATGGGTAAATGGATGTCCATGGCCGGACCTAACTATATGGATTTGTTGGAAGATAGGATATTGGAACTAACAAGACAAGGGGTGAATTATTTTAAATTGGACGGCATATTCGGTCACCTTAATACTAGGGAATTTGAACTCAATGGTGATGAATACGGGATACCTTATATGCCACAATTGGGAACAGAAGGCTTATTGGCATCAGATCCACTCCTAAACGATTCCAAATTCGATGAATTAAAAACGTATTATCTCGTTGCTGGAACCGAGCGGTTGATGGAACTATTCAAGAAACAACATGAGGTAGATCCTAATGTGTATGTAGTGATATCCAATGGGGCGTATTTAAGCCCTTGGTGGCTAATGTATATAGATGCCGTGTGGATGATCAATGCAGGGGATGCAGCTGACGGAAGCAATAGAACAGAGGAATTGGTCTACAGGGATGGCGTATATTATGATACATGGCAAATGGAGAATACACAGTTCCCATTAAATTCGGTCTTTAATCATGAACCCAAAAAAGTGGGAACCGGGGAAAGTCGGGAGGTATTTTCACAATATCTATGGATGAATCTGTCGCGTGGAACTGGTTTTGTAGAGCTGTACATTAAAACCCAAGAACTTTCACAGGATGATTGGGATGTTTTGGCAGATGGTCTGAAATGGACGAAGTCTGTGTTTCCATATTTTAAAAGGGCAAGAATGCATGGTGGGGACCCAAAGGAAGCCCAGGTATATGGGTATACGGGCTGGAATGAAAACGGAGGGTATATATCTTTCCATAATCCCTCAGGAGATCAGCGGACTTATTCTGTAATTTTAGATCGGAAACTAGGTCTTGTCAAAGGAAAAGATCACTTTCAGGTATCTTCCCCACTGGCCAATAGCCCTGAATTTGTCAATAAAGGATTGATGTTTGGGGAAGAATTAAGAATTGTCCTAAAACCAGGAGAAGTAAAGATTTTGGAATTCCATTAATGACACATAAATATTTAAGCCAATTAGTATGAAAATGAATACCCTCAAATTGTTGATTTTGCCAATGTTGGTAGCGTTGACTTCCTGT
>CAXAVP010000104.1:0-13843 GCA_963972175.1 uncultured Arenibacter sp. | reverse complement strand
TTTCAATTTTCAGTGCGTCTTACCGACTTCTCAAAATTGAGTTTCACTAATAAAACATGGCCTATAGTATACAAATAGCAATTGCTATGATGTATCCCCATAGGCCACATAGTAATTAAAGGCAACTTTTTTTTCTTTAAGTTAAAGTAATCACTGTATTAACTAGGTTCCAAATTAACCCATACCGTCTATTACCTCTTATTGGTTGCCCAAAAATTCTTATAGATTCTTTAATTGTATATTACGATACTCCACCTTCATTGGAGGTCCAACATGAACCTGAACCCCCAAGTGACCTTTCATAGTCCTATTTACGGTATCTTCATCAATAACTTCACTCATTAATATACCATTAACATAATGCTGTAATGTATTTCCCTTAATAATTAGATGTACCTCGTTCCAATCCTCACTTTTGATTTTCGATTTTAGTTCATCAGAATCTCCCAATGAGGCCACTACATTCCTACTCTGCCAAGCATTCTTTGCTACATTGGCTCGCAATGAACCGGGTGTATCCGGATTATCCTGTGAACTTATAATGGCTTTTTCCCCTCTATAAGCCAAGGTAGTCCGTTTTTTTTCTTCATAATTCTGTCCCGTATACCGGACTTTTCCATCTATATCCGCCTGATAACCACGCAGGGCAAAAGGAATATTCTCCAATTTTTCACTCCGATAGTTTATACCACTATTACCGGCTTCTGCGATTCGGAATTCCAGCTTTAACTCAAAATCATCTGGTTGATCACCTTTCCAGATTATAAAAGTATTGTTCTCCAATAAGGTACTGGGTGTTACCTCTCCCACCAAATTACCATTCTCTACACGCCAGTACTTGGGGTCTCCTTCCCATCCATCCAGTGACTTACCATCAAATATGGAAATAAACCCGTCCTGATCGGTTTCTGTTTGTACAACCTCTTGTGCTATTTTATTTTCTTTTTTTTCCTTACAAGCATTTAATCCCATGATAAAGACTAGTGCCAAAACCGACTTTGTTCTTAAATTCATCTTTTGTTTTTTATTGTTTGTTGTAATAAATATAGAGTCCATCCTTACCGGCCACTATGATATCTTTTCTTCCTGTTCCCTTTAAATCCGCTACACTGAAGAACACTCCGGTGCCCTTACCTTTTCCATAAGGTCCGTAATCTATATATTGTTTGCTAAAACGCTCCCCATTCCATTGAAAATAATAAAGTCCCAAATCATCATTTCCACCTGGGTCCTTACCGTTGTGGGCCCTGTAACGTTTGCCAGTAATCAATTCTTTCTGTCCGTCTCCATTTAAGTCTTCCCATTCCATACTGTGATACTGGGAATTATAAGGATCAATGGTATGTTTGATCCATTTTGATTTTCCTTTCTTTTTGTTGTTCGTTTGCTCGTACCAATGAAGTCCGTAACCATGTCCTTGTCCTACAATAAGATCGGAGTGCCCATCATGGTTTACATCGGTAACGATAAGGGGCACACTGGCGGTTCCCAAATCAAATTCCTGATGAAATATCCATTCTTCCTCAAAAGGATTATTGGGGGCTTGTAACCAACCATTGGAAACTACCATATCTTCCTTGCCATCACCATCAATGTCTCCAAATCCCAAGCCGTGTCCGTGTTTTCCATAAATGGGATGCTTGCTAAATGAACCACTACCTTTCCTATTCGCGTCCATTATCAACCGATAGATTACCAATGAATCGTTAGGAGTATTGGGAATAATTTCAACTATACCGTCACCGTCAATATCATAGGAACGGGTACTTTCTATATTCCCTGCTGTTGCTATATTGTGTTCTTGCCACTGACTTCCATCGCCCGGATTTTGTTTCCATACCAGTTGCTTTCCAAACCAACCCCCGGTAATGAAATCAGTATAACCATCACCATTTACATCCATGGGAATGGTTGAAAAATCGTCATAGTATTCCCCATAACGTTTGGCCGAGCCTATATAAAACCGATTTCTATAGTCTGGACCTTCATACCAATAGGCACCGGACACTATGTCTTTCACCCCATCATTATTTACGTCAAAAACCCCTACAGTCTCATAACTCTCCGATGCAATCTGTTTTTTTTCAAATTGTAAAGGAGGTGTTTGAGCCAATCCTATTCCGGTGAACAAACACATCCCTAGAGAAAAAATATGCAATGGAATACCTTGGGCCAAAAAAGTAAAAGCTGGAGTTACGCATTTTAATCGTACGTAACTTCCAGCTTTGTATACCACTTTGACCATCTTAGTTAGTGGCCTCTTTATAAATGGGACTATCAGGATCTCCACCCGCTGCCAAATAAGCAAGTAAATCCTTTAGTTCTTCGGCATTAAGCCTGTTTACAGTCCCTGGAGGCATCCAAGATATGCTAGAATGCTTGGTACCTGTTACCTGATCCTTAGGGATTTCGCGGGTTAGATCTGGAGCGTAAGGATTTTGTGATACCACATAACTATCCTCTGTTTCGTTCATCAGCCTACCTACGACCGATTTACCATCCTTTAAGGTGTAAACTATAGAATTGTATTGATCGGAAATAACATCATTGGGTTCTATAATCGCCATAAGCATATCCTCTGGGGAGAATCGGGTACCCAATTGTGTAAGATCCGGTCCTATGTTCGCCCCCTCTCCACGCATACTATGACAAGTAATACAAGTAGTGGCCACAAACATATTTTTACCATTTTCAAAGTCCCTTCCCTCTAAACCATCGGCAAGAAGCGGCTCTATGTCCTCTACCTGCCATCTTTTGCCCGGTCCTTTGGGCTGTACCGCATTGCTCACCAGTGCGTTGCCCGAACTGGTCAATAAATCTGCTCCGGATAGTTTATCAAAGTAATCAAACTTATCCTTAGGTACATGGGTCAAGGCTTTTTTCCTTGCTTTATCTATAAATCCAATATAGCTTCTTCCTGCCTTAAAAGTAAAAGCCTTTTTAAACCAACTAAAATACTTTTCCCTTAATGCTGGAGTCCAGCCTTTTTCTACATCAGCTATAACCATCCCGTAATAAGTATGTTGGGCAGGAGGCATATTCTTAAGGGTAAGGGCAATATCCATACCGTATTGGGGGTTCCTCAAAATTAAATCCGATGCTTCTGTGGCCGAATTGGCCATTACATCGGTATTTTCCCCTTCTTTGGATTCCAATAATGCCAAGGTTTTACTAACCACCGTTGGATCGTTTAAAAAGGCCAAGGTCTTACTCAACAACTGGTTCATTACATCTGTCTTGGCCGGATATAGTGGAGACAGATAATCAATTACCTTGGATTGTAAGCCAGCTGATGGCTCTCCAAAACGACTAAGGGTTAACTCAAATGCACGAAGCATATCCACCTGATTTTGGGGAGTAAGAGCTTTAAGGTCTACATCCAATAAGGCATTGAGCATTTTGGACTGATGGGACTTGGATCCATGGCGTGCAAGCGCTATAACTCCTTGTGCCAAGGTCACGGGATCTTTTTCCGTATAAACCTTATTCTGCCATTCACTCAATGGCTGGTGCTCTATAGCCACTCTAGCCGCGTATTGAATAAATCTATCTTCATTGTTCAAATATGGCCAGGCAAAATCCACTGCCCCTTGTTTAGGCCCGGAGTGGTATGTTTCCAATTCCCTTCTAATTTTATTCCCTTCCGTGAGTTCGGTTTTATCAGTAGCCGCCGCAACAGATTCATCTCCTACATAGTGAACCCTATAGAGGTCAGAATCCAACCTTCGTCCTCCTGTCATAAAATACATGGCCCCATCAGGACCTATTACCCCGTCGGTCAAAGGTAAAGGTATCCCGGACAAAAATTCCTCCCTGTCTCCTTCATAGGTAGAACCATTGGGTTGTAGGTGAATAGCATAAATAATTCCAAAACTCCAATCGAAGGCATAAATACTCTTTTGGTATCGCTCTGGAAATTTAGCTCCCCTTCCGAAAACCACATTGGTAGGAGATCCTTGGCCAATATTCAAAACCGGAGGTAAATTATCCGGATAGGCAGGAGACCATTTACCGTTACCGGTACGCCATCCAAATTCGCTTCCACTGGTAACATGACAGATACGGGTAGGACGGTACCAAGGCATACCCAAGTCCCATTCCATATAGGAATCGTAGACGAACATATCTCCCTGATCGTTAAAATCCAAATCAAAGGGATTCCTAAATCCGGCACTCACCAATTCCCAGCGTTTTCCTTCCGGATCTATATTGGCAATCCAACCTGCAGGTGCTCCCCTATCATTGGCATGGCCTCTTGGATCCTTTACTTCTGGAAAAAGATTGTCATTTTGCCAAACGTTGGGCAAACGATAGGCATCCATTTCTGGAAGATCTGTGTGATTACCGGCGATAACATAGAGCGATTCGCCATCAGGACTTAATACAATGCTATGCGGACCATGTTCCCCCGCCCCGTTCAAAGACTTTAAAAGACTAATTTTATCGTATTGATCATCATTGTCCGTGTCCTGTAACCTATAAAGACCGCTGGTTTTTTCAAATTCATCATTGCCACGGTGGTTCACCATTACATAAAGGCTATTGAAGGCATATAGCAAGCCTTGGGCATATCCCATCTGAATAACCGAATCGGCTACCGCTTCCCCGGTCTGTATTTTCAACTTTTCAATTTTTGGCTTCAGCTCATCCGAACCAATAGCAGGGATTTCCATCCTATACAGGGCTCCGTACTGGTCAGCGGTAATCAATCGATCCTTATTATCAAATGTCATGGCTACCCATGAGCCTTGGTCATTATCGGCCGGGCTGTAGAGATGTTCGGCCTTAAAGCCTGGCTGTAATTTAAGCTTCGCCAATTTTGGGTCTTGCTCTTGGTTACTGGCCGTGTCCGTTTTCTTGGAATCCTCACAAGAAAGAGACAGCAGTCCAGTAACAATAAGTGCGACAAATAGTCTTGTCATAATGTTTGGTTTTTGATTAGGTAAGCTAATTTAATTAAAAATTTGGGTTTAAGGATGATTCCGATGCTGGAAGGGCATAACGCTCCGTAATATTCGTAAAAGCGTTTCCTCTAGGCTCTGCGCCCACTGGGTAATAATAATCAACAGGATTTGCCTTAATATTGTTCCCATGGGCCGTGATCACATCTATAGCGCGACCGGTTCTCACCAAATCGAACCATCTTTTGTTCTCAAAAGCAAGTTCTACCCTTCTTTCATTAAAAATTGCCTCTCCCAAATCCCCGGTATAATCACCAAGGCCAGCTCTATCTCTTACCATTTGTAAGTAGGTATCGGCACCGGGCTTGTTTTGCTCTTCGAGCGCTTCCGCCAATAACAACAATACTTCCGAATAACGGTATACAGGCCAGTTCATACCGTGATTCCCATGCAAAGAATGAGGTTCTACATACTTTTTGATAATGGGGTAATTTCCATCTTTCCAGAAACTCTCGCTTGCTGTTATATACATTATGGAGGCATCCTCCCTTAAATCACCCTCTTCATAAGCATTTATAATATCCGGTGTTGGGATATTGTTCCCCTCCGCATTTAGGGGTTGTGGATTGGAAGTTCCGGTCAAGGCCCCCACTTCCTCAGCAGTCATTGGCCTTGGAAGAAAGTTATATAAAAAACTTCCGTTTAATCCCTCTGCCCCCTCCTTATATTGAATTTCAAAAACGGACTCCATGTTATTTTTGTTGGAACTGTTTCCGGAAAAGGCATCCTCATAATTGGGCATAAGCATATATTCCTCACTGTCCACTACAGCCTGAAGGACAATTTCTGCCTCTTCCCATTGCTTACGTACCACATATACGTTGCCTAAAAGCGTTTGTGCCGCACCAGAGGTCACCCTCCCGGGCTGTTGTTGGGATTTTAGAGGCAATAAGGGGATGGCAGCCGTTGCATCCTCTATAATTTGGGCGTAAAGCTCATCTTCCGAAGCCAATGGCAAAGCCGCTCCTTCACGGTCCACTACCGGTTCCAGGTGCATGGGCACACTACCAAATAGCTGTACTAGATCAAAATATGAATAAGCCCTTAGAAAGAGTGCCTGTCCTTTAAGGTTGGCTTTTGCTGTCTCATCAAATTCAGCCTCATCAATGGTTGCCAAAATTTGATTGGTTCTGGCTATAATCTCATAATATTGTACATATACATTCTGTACATGGGTATTTGCTGTGATACCTCCATCACTGGGTATGGAATGATCGGCAATATCTTCTTGGTTGTCCGTTGCCCCAAAAGCCGTGTTACGGGCATAATAGGTATTGTCCGAGTGCATCTCGGTCAAAAAGGGTTTGGATTGATTGTTGATACCACGAAGGGGTACATAGGCACCGTTCACCGCCTGTGTAAAATCCTCCTCCGTTTTAAAGAAGGTAGGTACACTTAAGGAGTCTTCGGGGAAAATTGTTAATTCATCATCACAACCGCTCACTAGAAAACCTAGCATGGCTGCGATAAAATAGAATATATTTTTCATTTTATCTGTTTTAAAATTTGTCGAAAGTGAAATATGTTTTGGCATAGCTGTGTCTTTTTTAAAAGTTTAAGTTTACACCAAGACTAAATATCCTAGGCACTGGATAACCGGAAATATCCACACCTGATGCCAGGTTACCACCATCTCCCTGCCCATTGTTCTGCACACTGATTTCAGGATTTGGACCACCCCAGTACTTAGTAAATATGTGTACATTTTGAATGGAGCCGTATATTCGGGCAGACTTAAAATATTTGTCCACTCCTGGTAAGGTGTATCCCAATGTGATATTCCTAATATTAAAGTAGGAGGCATCAGCCACAAAGCGATCGTTTATCCAATCCCTTTCTATACCGGTCACATTACCACCACCAACGGTAGTTCCATAAAAGCCCCTTCCTGGATTTTCAACAGAACGGAACCTGTATTTTACATCTTTTAAAAGATTAAAAACACCATCCAAGTTTGTTGTACTATATAGATGTCTTACAAGTAATTCATTTCCGTAAGAACCAGTACCTACCACCGAAAAGTCAAAATTTCCATAGTTAACGGTGTTGGTTATACCATAGGTGAAATCTGGGAAAGGACTGCCCATAATGGCACGGTCGTCAAAATCCCCCCCATTGGTTATGATCCCATCACCATTAACATCTATCAATTTAATACTACCAACTGTAGAACGTCCGGGAACTTGTGGTGAGCTGTCCAAGTCTTGTTGGTTTAAATAAACCCCATCTGATAAATGACCATAAAATTGACCAAAGGGTTTTCCTACTTGGGTAATATGCCATCCACCAGGACCGTAAACCCTATCAATACCATCGGCCAGTGCAACTACCTTATTTCTATTGAACGATATGTTAGCGTTGGTCGTCCATTGCACTTTACCCGTAGTATTAAAGGAATTTATTCCCAATTCATGCCCCCAGAACTTGATCTCACCAATGTTGTCGCTAAAATTGGAAAAACCAGATTCCCTGGCAACTTGCACGTTGTAAAGAAGGTTGGTGGTGTTCTTGGTATAATAGTCATAAACCAAGGATACCCTATCATTAAATAAGCTTAAGTCCAGTCCAATATCAAACTGTTTCGTAGTTTCCCATCCCAAATTGGAATTGGAGAGCGAATTTACCGCTGAACCAGGTGCAAAATCGTCACCAAATACCGCGTTCACCGTATTGTCTATTAAGGCATATTGCGTATAGTTCCCTATATTATTGTTTCCCGTAACCCCATAACTTGCACGTAGCTTAAGCAGTGAAAGGGTTTCCAAATCTTCTAAAAAGGCTTCATCGGAAGCGATCCAACCAGCTGATACGGAAGGGAAGGTACCCCAACGATTCTCAGAGCCAAATCTTGATGAGCCGTCACTACGAATAGATCCCGTTAATAGATATTTTCCCTTATAGTTGTAGGTAAGTCTGGAAAGGAAGGATACCAAGCTCCACTCCTGCACTTGGTCAAAAGTTCCATTTCTATTAATGTTGGCCGCTCCTTGAATATTGGGCAATCTGTCATCCGCAAAATCACTGGCTGCCACCCGGCTGCGGTCCATACGATATCTTTGATAGGTAAATCCTCCCAAGACCGAGAAATTGTGGTCATCAATACCTTTGTTGTAGGAAACCGTATTCTCATTCAACCAAGAAAAAGTGGTCCTCTTGTCCCAAATAGCCTCATTGTTAGTAGGGATAGGACGATTGATCGCATAAGTAGCATTGGTTGGACTAAAATATTCATATTGACTATTGTACAGTTCCGCATTTAAACTGGATTTGATGGCCAGTCCCTCTATAGGCTTATATTCTATATAAGCATTGGACAAAAGGTTCACCTCTTTGGTTCCATCATCAATCCTTTCCGCAGAATTAAGCCAGTTGGCATAAGAGAAAATGTTTCCTGTATTGGCCGGAAACCTGTTAAATTCCGTTCGGCTCCCGTCTTCATTGTAGATAGGCATAATGGGCCATGTGTGCAAAGCGTTGAACAGAAGTCCCGTTCCCCTGCTACCATCTGTTCTTGGCACATTGTCCAAGATGTAATTAGGGGCTACGTTAACACCTAAACGTACTTTGTCCGATAAATCATAGTCCAAATTGGCACGCAGTGAATATCGTTTATAGTCCGACCCTAGGACAACACCTTCTTGATCAAAAAAACCCATTACCAGAGAGGTTCTCAATTTCTCCTTGTTGGAAGTTATGGTAAGATTGTAATTGGTCATAGGAGCTGTCCTAAGCATGGCATCATACCAATCATTGGTCTGGCCTTCATATTGGGAAGGGTCCTGAAAAATTTCTGGCACGGGGTCTCCTTGGTCCTCATAGTATTCCTTTTTAAATTGGGCAAATTCTACTGCATCCATCATCTCTATTCTTCCCCTATCCGGAACATTCTGCAAACTGGTGGTAACGTTTAAGCTTATACTTGTCTCCCCAGGTCTTCCGCTTTTAGTGGTAATCAATACTACCCCATTGGCAGCCCTGGACCCGTAAAGGGAAGTAGAGGCAGCATCTTTTAAAATGGAAATGTCCTGGATTTCATCCGGATTTATATTGTTGATGCCACCGGAAATAGGAAAGCCATCTACTACATATAACGGGTCACTACCACCTGATACGGATAGTTGCCCACGAATACGAACAGACATTCCCTGACCAGGTTTACCCGTAGTCTGATTGATTTGCACACCGGGAATTCTACCTTGTATTTTTTGGGTTACCTGGGAGACCGGAATATCAGCCAGTTCATTGGCCTGTATGGTAGACACAGAACCTGTCACCTGTCTTTTGATCTGTGTACCATAGCCTACCACGACTACCTCATCCAACCCGGCAGCACTTTCCTCTAAAATAATATTGACCGTACTTTTTCCGTTTAACGGTACTTCTTTTGTAGAAAATCCAATATAAGAAATGACCAAGGTGGCATCTGCATTGCTCACATTTAGCACAAAATTACCATCAAAATCGGCCGTTACCCCATTTGTTGTACCTTTTTCTACCACATTGGCCCCCGGCAAGGGGGTACTATCCATGTCTGTTATGGTTCCCGAAACCTGAAACTGCTCCGTTTTTTTGTCAACTTTAGGAATCACCTTCGCTTTAGGAGTCCGGAAATTGGGTTCCCTAGGTTTTAAAATAATCTGCTTATTGAATACCTCATAGGAAACATCCGATCGGTCAAACAATTCCGATAATATGTAGTCGATCTTCATTTTATCAACTTTGATCGAAATTTTACGGGCCACATCTACATCATTTCTATTTAAAAGAAATTTAAACTGGGATATTGACTCAATTTCCTGAATTACCTCCTCCAGCGGAACATTGGAGAAATCCAAGGAAATTTTCTTGCTTTGGGAATAAGAATTTGCCTGAAGCTGAAGTAAGGCAAGAGAGCACAACAATACCGTAAGTTTCATTTTTAGGCTTAAATTGGAAAGGCATAGCAAATCACCCCCATAATTAAAGAGTTTTTTCATAATTTTGTAATGTTAATTGGTTTAAATTCATTTAAATCACTCTGTAACAAATCGGGAAATGTGTCCGCATTTTCCGATTTTCCTTTACACAATGACCTAATCAAAAAATGGTTAAATTAATTAGGTTTCTTCATACTATTAGCGAATTATATTTTAGGTGTTTACTTATTAAAAAAATCGGGTAAATTATATTTATGGAATTGACAAAAGTTAGGCTACAGCTTGTCCTTACTTATAACAATTCATCTATTTACATGATTATCACTTTGTTATTTTCAATTTTATAATCAATTTCAAAGCTTTTATTGAAAGACTCCAAAACTTGTCCTATTGTCTCAATATCAAAAGTGGCATCGAACAATTGCTCCTCCAAAAGGCTGTTTGCATTGGTTATGCTCACATTATATTTCCTTTGTAGTGCCTCTCTAATTTGCTTAAAAGGCTTGTTCCTAAAAACGAGTTTTCCCTCTAACCAAGCTGTATACAATGATGTATCTACATTCTCTACTGAAATCTCGCTGCATTCAACACACCATTCCCCTTTAGATCCGGGCTTTAGCATAGTTGGCTCGGAATCCTGTTTATTTTTACCATTTAGGTGTAGTGCCACAGCCCCTTCTACCAATACGGTGTTGATACTATTATCCTCTGGGTAATGCGACACATTAAACTGAGTTCCCAAAACGGCAATATCCATTTCATCGGCACTTACCACAAAGGGATGTATCTCATCTTTGGCAACATCAAAAAATGCCTCACCCATTAAGTGAACCCTTCTTTCATCTGCATCCTTAAAGCTCACAGGAAACCGTAAAGATGTCCCTGAATTCAAAAAAATATGGGTATCATCCGCAAGCACAACATCAAATCGCTTACCATAAGGAACATTTAAGGTATTATAGCTAATTTTTGATGTGGTCTTATGTCCCGTATACCTCAGCGTTCCATTGTTCTGTACAGCTATTAGGCTACCCTCACTATCCCTTAATTCCTTATTACCTTGTAGGTTAAGCGTTACTACCTTTCCATTATCCAGCATTATGGAAACAATATCATCCTTTGGTTTTAAAGGTATGCATCCATTTTTTTCCACAGAATCTTGTTGGTAGTAATAACCAAATCCAATCAGCATCAAAACCAAAGCGGCGTATTTCATAGTCTGTACAAAAATCTGCCTTGACCTATCCCTATTTATTTTCTTTAATACATTCTTTTTTATCTCATCGGTATCCGGTCCGTTCATGCCTGTTAAAATTTTCAGATGCAATTGTACGTATTCCTCAAACAGCTCTTCATTGCCATCAATAAGTATCCATTCGGATAATTCATCCAATTCTTGGGCAGTAGCATTATTGGATAGGTATTTAAGAATAAGTTTTTCTACCTCTGATCTCTCCATTCGTATTGAGTTAACATTAGTATTGACAAAGCAAAATTTCAATACCCTAACTTTTTATGATTATTTTTTTCATATTTGCAATAATTAATGCATTTTTTTACCACCAAACCATTCTATTGATATGAACAACCACAATGTTGACCTGTTTATTAATCGATTGCAAAAAGGAGATAAAAAAGCATTTGTAGAATTAATAGACACGTATAACCAGCGGCTTTATGGCTATGCACTTAGTCTAACCAACGACCATACAGAGGCACAGGATATTCTACAGAATGTATTTTTAAAGACATGGGAGAAACGAAAAAAACTCGGAATTCATTCGTCTGTACAAAACTATCTGTTTAAGTCGGTTTATAACGAGTTTATAAATCAATACAAAAAAAAGCGCTCCACCATGATCCTGGAACAAAAATATTTCCAGGCCTTGGAAAAGGCTATCAGCATCCAAAATGAGGAGTCCATGGATAAAATAATGACCAAAATTTCGGAGGAAATACAACAGCTTCCCCCCAAATGTCAACAAATATTTATTTTAAGTAAGAAAGAAGGACTTACCAACATAGAGATATCCGAGTATCTCAACGTCTCCAAAAAAACAGTCGAGGCACAAATTACCAAGGCATACGGACTGCTCAGGGAAAGACTAGGAAAAAAATACGAAATGCTATTGACGCTATTCATAGGTACCTATTCCAAAAAATTACGACAGGGGTAATTCTTTACAAAAATTTTGGGTTTACTACTACAATCATCCGCAAATAGGAATGACGGAAGTTTTTATTCTACTGGTTTATTTTCTGTTTTTTGTATGTAAAAAAGGAACAATAGTTTCCCATTGTTCCTTTTGCAAACAACTAACAAACTCAAACTTTTAACCCTCTTGCAACACCTTTACATTTCTTGAACTCTTTGAAATTGCTATCCAAAAAATAATGGTAATACCCAGTGTAATCAAAGCTCCGCCCATATAGGATATATCATTGGCCAAATTAAAGCCTTCTGGAGCAATCAAAATATAGGTACTACATACCATGGTCATAAAAATTGCGGGCAAAAATGTTATCCAAAAGAATTTGTTGGCATGCAACAAATAGGCCGTAATGGTCCAAAGAACCACTGTGGCCAAGGTTTGGTTGCTCCAAGCAAAATACCGCCATATAATACCAAAATCGATCTGGGTAAGTGCAAAAGCAACGATAAACAAGGGCAAACTTAGGTACAGTCTGTTTTTAATCTTCTTTTGATCTGTTCTAAGAATATCGGCAAGAATCAATCGCGCCGATCTAAAAGCGGTGTCGCCAGATGTAATGGGTGCCGCTACAATACCCAATATGGCCAGGATGCCCCCAATCTTGCCCAACATATTAAGGGATATTTCATTGGCTGCCCACGCTGCATTATTGCCATTGGCAAACATAGCCTCATTGAGTGATTCCACATTACCAAAAAAAGTCATGGCTGCGGCAGCCCATATCAAGGCAACGATTCCCTCTGTAATCATGGTGCCATAAAAAATTTTTCTTCCCTGGGTCTCATTCTTCATACAACGTGCCATTAAAGGGGATTGTGTGGCATGAAAACCTGAGATGGCTCCACAGGCTATGGTGACGAACAATATTGGAAACAATGGTGTTTCTTCCGGGCTATTGGTCATATTATGAAGGTTCCCCGGTACAATTTCCGGTATGTGATAATCCCCCAAAAAAAGCGCCGCTAGCAAACCCACGGCCATTAGCAGCATGGCAAGGCCGAAAACGGGATACAATTTACCGATCATTTTATCTATTGGCAATAAAGTAGAGAGAATGTAATAGACCAATATTATCCCTACCCAAACCCAAAGGTTCCACATATTTCCGGTCATCCCATCTATGATCTTGGCAGGCCCCATTAGAAAAACAGTACCTACAAACAGTAATAGGATTATAGTAAAGAACCGCATAAAGTGCTTCATTTGGGGACCAAGATATATACCAACCACCTCACTTATACTTAGGCCATTGTGCCGTACAGACAGCATCCCTGAAAAGTAATCGTGTACCGCCCCTGCAAAAATGCTTCCCAATACAATCCAAAGAAAAGCCGCAGGCCCAAACATAGCACCTGCAATAGCTCCGAATATAGGTCCCAATCCCGCAATATTCAAAAATTGGATCAGAAAAATACGCCAAGTGGGCAAGGGCATAAAATCTATATCATCGCGTAAACTTTCGGCCGGGGTGGGTCGATCTTTTTCTACACCAAATATCCGCTCCATTACTTTTCCATAGGTGAAATAACCCAATATTAAAACAAGGATAGCGGTTACAAATGAAATCATCTTTAAAAAATTAAATTACTCTACTATTTGTCCTTTGGATACCAAAACCTCTTTTAGTTTGGTATAGTCCACTTCTTGAACGGCTGTATTCTGATCAATGGCCAAGACAGCAGCAGCAGCAGCTGATTGCCCCAGTATCATAAATACAGGCTCCATTCTGATAGAACCAAAAGCTATATGTGTA
>CAXAVP010000103.1:0-13893 GCA_963972175.1 uncultured Arenibacter sp. | reverse complement strand
GGTACCTACTACACGGTTGAAAATAAAAATCAAATTGTTCCCAGTATACCCATACCGGGATCCTCAGGGTATAATAGTGTAAGTATCAATGCTGGAATACTGGAAAGCAAAGGTTATGAGTTATCACTTGGTATTACCCCAATTAGGACCGAAAATTGGAATTGGGATCTTAATTTAAATTATACTACCAATGAATCCAAGGTAATTGCTTTGGCTCCAGGAGTGGATTACATAGAGTTTTGGAGTGAAAACAAGAGTGTTTCCAGAGCGTATGTGGCCAATCCAGCAACTGGTGAGGACGGCTTGTTGGGCAATATGTATTCTCCGTTAAAACTTCGGGTAACCGATCCCAATTCCCCTTATTTTGGATATCCATTGATTGACGGGGATGAAGGCGAGTTTCTACCTCAGGAAGAACGGGTGAAAGTGGGGAACTATAACCCAGATTTTATTATGGGATTACAATCCAGTCTATCTTATAAAAATTTTACTTTGAACATGACCTTCGATTGGCGTTCTGGCGGGCAATATATGTCACAAACCTCCAGATATATGGTAGAGGATGGTTATGGACAGCAGTTGTTGGATAATTTGGTTAATCCCGGTATAGCCGATCCGGGTCCTGAATTAAAACAATGGGTGTTGGATAATTCCGAATTATTGCTTGATAGTGAAGAATTTTATCCTGTAGGAGGAACCCCTGGAGAAGGAGGTTTTCCAGAAGAATGGGGAGGAAGTGTAGTTTATGACGGAGTTTTTTATCCCGGAGTATTGGGCTATCATGACGAGAACGGTAATTTTATTTTAGAAAAAGAAAACCTTGGAGAAGACGGGACCATATTTTTCCCTTTTTCAGCATCAAACCCATGGGCATTTGGAACTCAAAACATGTTTGATGCCGATTATATTAAGTTGAGGGAGGTTTCCCTGAGTTATAGTTTGCCCAGTAAGCTAATAGAAAGAACTGGATTGGACAATATTAGTGTGTCTGTATATAGTAGGAATATTATGTTATGGACCAAGGATTCCGCTTTTGGGGTAGATCCAGAAAGGGCTTTCCAAGCAGAATCAAGTAGCGGTAACAGAGGAACACAGTTTAAGCAGGGTATAGAACGATATAATGTGGATCCATGGGTAATTCCCGTCGGATTTAAAATTGGCCTAACTTTTTAAAAAACAAAAACTACGATCATGATATATCAAACAATAAATAAAATTGGCGTATTGATGTTGGGGGTCAGCATCTTAATCTCTTGCCATGGCCTTGAGGACTTAAATGATAACCCCAATAAAATAGGCTCGGAAAATGTAGACCCCAACCTTTTGGTAGGGACCTTAATTTCTGGAACTGCCAAAAATGTTGTGGGCCTTGGATTTGGAGACATGGCCGGGGTAATGCAGCATACACAAAAAGACGGCTGGTCCAGTGGACATAATGCCTATGATTGGGATAACCGTTCCCATAGTTGGAATGGCTATTACAGTTTATTGACCAACAATAAAACGCTAATAGAAAAAGCGGAAACCGATAATTTGGAGTTCCATATTGGGGTTGGGTTGGTAATGAAAGCCTACTTGTTCGGTTTGATTACCGATCTGTGGGGAGATGCACCCTATTCCGAAGCCTTAAGAGGAGATGAGGGTCCCGAATATTTTGATGCTGCCTTTGAGGATCAAAGAGATATATACTTAGGTATTTTGAGTGATCTGGGCAGGGCTAACACGCTATTATCAAAAAACCAAGGTGATTACTATAGTATTCAAGAAGATCAAGATGTTCTGTATGGCGGGGATGTTTCCAAATGGAGAAAATTTGCCAATTCACTTGCCTTGCGTTATTATATGAGATTGTCTGAAAAAGAACCGGGCATCGCGGAGGAGGGAATAAGAAGAATAGCTTCCAATTCCGGACAATATCCTCTTATTTTGAATGAAGTCGATGATGCCGCATTGCCTTATGTAGGTAATACTTCAAGCGATTCATGGCCCACTAATACCGTATTGGATGAGAGTCCCAGTGGCTCCTATTTTAGAATTAAAATGGCCAAAACCCTTGTAGATGCCTTGCAAGAATTGGACGATCCTAGGTTAGGGGTTTGGGCCAATAAGGTTGGAGTACCCTTGGTATTGGCGGAAGGTGAACCGGAGGATACCGATGAAATTAGGGATGGCGAACGTTATGTGGGCCAAAAATTGGTTGATGACCATCTGGATCTATTGGGAGTACCGGTAGATTTTGATAAGGAATATGTGGGACTACCAACGGCAATCGCATTTGGTCCGGCATATAATTTAAAAGAAGACGCGTCACAAGGTATATATAATCCCCATGTTTCCCAATTGAATGATATGTATAAAGCCGCTAGTGGTCCTTTATTAAAGGCGCGTTTACTATCCGCTGCCGAGGTGCATTTTATTTTAGCAGAAGCAGCACTCAAGGGTTGGGTTTCCGGAGGTCCGGAGGTCCATTATAACGAAGGTGTAAAGCAATCATTGGAGACCTGGGGGGTTGGAGATAGTTATAACGACTATATAGCTGGAGCAGCCTACAGTGGATTGGAAGATATTATAGAGCAAAAATGGATAGCCAGCTGGACAGCAGCTACAGAAGCCTGGTTCGACTATAGAAGAACCGGTCTTCCAGATTTGCAAACGGGTCCCTCATCTAAACGTGAAGCCCTTCCATTGCGGTTTTACTACCATATTGATGAAATAGATAACAATACACAAAATGCCGAAGCGGCCATTCAAAAATTGGAGACCACACCCTTTAAAGGGGAGGATACCAGCAATAATAGTGCTTGGTCTAAAATGTGGTTGTTACAGGGCACGGGAAAACCCTATTAGAAATATTTTAATTGAGTTAGTTGGTAGTTGTTAAAAGGAGGCATTCGGTAAGAACAGCCTCTTTTTGCTGCTCCATTAATTCAATCGCAAAAAAAACTTTTAGAATCTCCAGTAAGCAATTCTAAAAAATCATATACCTAATTTAAAATTAATTAATTCTAGACCATGCAGAGATTACTGTTTTTATTATTCTTAAGTAGTACCGTTATAGTTGTAGCACAAGAAAAACCAAAAATAGCCTTCGGGCCTTATATTCAGCAAATGGGAACTAAAGACGCCACCATATGCTGGTCTACCTTGGAAAGTACGCCCACCATTACGGATAATGAAGGGAATGTTAAAACAATAGGGGAATATAAACACCATAAGATACATTTGGGAGATTTGGAACCCAATACTACCTACCACTATGATGTGCTTAATGATGGTAGTGAGGAGGGCAAAGGTACTCTAACTACTTACCCGGACGAGGCTATTCCCTTTAATTTTGCGGTTACCGGTGATTCTAGAAATAGACACGACGTACATGCTAAAATAGTGGCTAAAATTATGGAAACCAACCCCAGGTTTATCATTAATTCGGGCGATTTGGTAGCCAACGGCAGGTCTATTAGTGATTGGGAAGCCTTTTTTGAGGTAAACAAGGAATTTATGAAGAATACCCCATATTATCCTGTCTTGGGCAATCATGAAAAGGATTCTCCCTACTATTACGACTTATTTGACCTGCCCAACAATGAAAAATACTATTACTTCACGGTTGGCGATGCCCTATTTATTGTTTTGGACAGCGAGGGCAAACAAATTTCGCAACCAGAATTTGTTTCGGATAAAAATAGTGATGCCTTTTGGAGAGATGCTTTCTCCGAATATTTTACAACCCAGAAAAAATGGCTGGAGCAGGTTTTGGAATTAAATAAAGAAGCCGGATTCGTCTTTATTTTTCAGCATAAACCGCTGTACAGTGCCATGAAAAATAGGATGGCCGAGGCCGAGGAAACCCGAAAATTTTGGGGGGATATTTTTGAAAGGCATAAGGTACAGGTCTTTTTAAACGGACACGACCATCATTATCACAGGGCCACCAAGAACGGAGTACATTATATAACCTCGGCTGGAGCTGGGGCCCCACTATACGATATTGAGGTAGAACTTCCTGAAACCAAAAAATCCAGTAAAATAGAACATTTTGTCAATGTGCAGATAAACAAGAAAAATGCCTTCCTATATGTGACGGATATAAATGGTAACGAGATAGAGACCATTGAAATAAAAAGAAGGAAATAAATAGTACTACAGCCATGAAGTCTACAAATATGGGAAAAAAACTGTTAATCGTAGCCATGGCCCTGGCTACCGCTTGGGCAATTAGAGGGCAGTTTGGGCATGAACAGGGAGCAGCTTGGGCAGGAGCAATCGGAGGCCTAGCGCTGGTACTGGTCTCTGGAAGAAAAGACTGGTACAATAAAATGATGCTGGTGGCTTTGGCATCGGCAGTAGGCTGGGGTGCCGGGGGGATGATTAGCTATGGGAAGGTAGTGGGCTATGGCTTTGCCGATAATTTTATCAATGCCTACTACGGTCTGGCAATGTTGTTTGTTATAGGGGGATTGTTTGGACTCTTAGGGGGCGGATTGGTAGGGCTAACCTTGGACTCTACCAAGGAAAACAAAGTGAGATGGGGGGCTTTATTGTCTGAGATGGCCGTAGGTGGGCTTATAAGTTACTATTTTCTAATAGAGCAGATCGGTTTTAAAATGACGCCCCCGCGATCCGAAGCCTGGGCAGTTTGTTTGGGGGCCGGCTTGGCCATGTTATGGTATATGGCCAGGGAAAAAAGGAATTCTGCCATCCGTGTAGCTTTTTATGCCATGCTGGGCGGGGGTATTGGTTTTAGTTTTGGTAATTTTTTACACGTTTTGGGCAATACCTGGCACATTCCGTTCAATACGTGGAACATTATGGAATATAGCATTGGTTTCTTTGGTGGATGGGGTATGGCCTATGGGGTTTTTAGTTCCAAATGGCCAAAAGAAATTCCGAGCGTTAAAAAATGGGAAAATTGGTCTGCCTTGTTGATTGTAGTGCTCTTTATTCCATTAATCGTATACAGGGAATCACTGACTTATGGCCATATTGCTAGACGTTTGGAGAGTTTGCCAAATATAGAATCCATTGCTTCCACTAGTACAATAATGGTATTGTTGGTGTTAGTGGCAATGGTCGTTATTGTTTTTTGGAAAATCAAAAAACAAGAATTCTCACAAAAGGATGTTTTGGTCACTTTTTTTACCATGTTTATTGCATACGCCTTTATGAGCTATGCCGTTACAGGAATTTTTGGAGGAGAAATGCACCTTAACCATCACCTTTATTTACTGAACGTATTACTGATTTTTGTCTTGCTCCAATCCAAAAGTTCACAATTTTCATTTGGGGAAATTGATAAGGTAGACCCAAAAAAATGGCTTGTTTATTTAATCGTTGTACTTTTGGTAGTTGCCGTTTTGGCATTGATAGCCATAAATGTACATGGTGATATGGGCGATAGAAATAGATTTTCCATTGATTAGAAATTAATAGAATACCTATGAGCGGAAGCGAAAAGAGAAAGTGTATCAAAATTATATGGCCTGTACTGATAGTGTCTTTAGGCTATGCAATTCTAAGATATAATGTGGTGGGTACAGTACCTTGGAAAGATGTGCCTATATTTATAATTAATAAAGGCGTGTCCTTGGCTGGTATCATCCTACTGGCGCTTAGCTTTTCTATTAGACCTATAAATAATATGGGAGTGGCCCATTTAAATTTGGGCAAGGAAAGCAGAAAGATAATGGGTATAGTAGGGTTGCTGTTGACTATTTTTCATGTTCTACTAAGTTTTTTGATATTCAATCCCCAATATTATCCAAAGTTTTTTGTGGGAGACAATAGTCTTTCGGTAATAGGGAATTATAGTCTGCTTGCGGGTATGACCAGTTTTATGGTTTTAGGTCTATATCATTGGTGTTTTGGAAATCGTAGCAAGGGAAAAGAGGTGTTGATCAAGGTGATAACGTCAAGAGCGTTTTTGCTTGGGCTGCTTTTTATGATGGGGGTTCATCTATTTTTTATGGGATATAGCGGTTGGTTCACCCCGTCTAAATGGCAAGGGGGAATGCCTCCAATAAGTTTAATTTCGTTTGTTGTGGTTCTTTTGGGGTTTTTGGTTAATGGATTGGGAAGAGGCAAACAGCCTGCTGTAGCCAATCCTAAGGCTACCTAAAGGTCTTTCTGTATTCCGAAGGTGTCTTGCCCATAATATGTTTAAAGTAATGGTTAAAGTTAGCAAGGTTGTTATAACCGCTCTCAAAGCAAATTTGGGTTATCTGCTTATCTGTTTCTGCCAGTAATTTGGCAGCAATGCCCACTCTTACACTTTTTACATACTCCATAAAAGTGAGTTTGGTCTTTTTCTTGAAGTAGCGGCAAAATGAACTGGGAGCCATGTTCAATACGGCAGCAGCTTCCTCTAGTTTTACACCTTCTTGTATGTTTTGAAAAACATATTCGTATACCTTGTTTATCTTGTCCAGATTTTTTGCGAATACGGCCGAATTGTTGTGTGGATTGGACAAATTTTCCCTGTCTTCTATTTGAAGGAGAAAATTGAAGATCTTTAGCATTTCTATATAGTATTCCAAGCCCTGTAATTGGGTCATCTTTTCCAGGCTTTTTCTAATGTGCCTGTCATCTCCCAATTTAAAGCGGAGCCCTGTACTGGACTGCTTCAATAAATCTACCACTTTCTCCAGTTCCGGCATCTTAAAAAAATCAGAATTTATAATATCCTCGGAAAAATGGGTGACTATACAAAAGGGGTCCATACCATTGTCATAATCCAAGGCTTCCCAACAATGCGGCAAATTGGGACCCAATAATACCAGGTCACCCGTGTCAAAACCAGAGATGTTGTCCCCAACTATTCTCCTACCCGAACCAGAGGTGATAAAATTCAACTCAAAATTTTTGTGGGAATGAATTCTTGCATCGGAGGCCAAGGGTAGTTTTCTAGATATAAACGAATGTTTGTTGGGGACGAAAATCTTTTCAAAAATAAATTCCATAAGTTGTTATATTGACAATCTTGGACTAATATAATTAATTTATTAGGAAATAAGGTTAAAATATAATGTAATTAAAACAATATTATAGTGGTAAGTGATTTGAAATTGGGTTTAATTTGTTAGAGCAGCTACTCAAATATTTAATGTTGTCCAATAGTATAATTATTGGCGCCGCATTAGTTAATTAACCAACCCTGAATACCAACATTTATGAAGTCTATAATTGCACCATTATTTCTTTTGGGGTAGGTCTTGTTAATATCAATCTAAATAATAGGCAAAGATGAAACTACCGTTAAAAGGAATTATACCGCCCATGATTACCCCATTGTTGGAAAATAAGGAATTGGACCACCTAGGTTTGGAAAAATTGCTGCAGCATTTGATTAGTGGGGGGGTCCATGGAATTTTTATCTTGGGAACCACAGGAGAGGGCCCTAGTTTAAGTTATAAGGTGCGCAAAGAGCTTATTACGGCAACCTGCCAGTTGGTAGCTGGTAGAATTCCGGTCTTGGTGGGAGTGACCGATACCTCTGAAGAGGGTACTTTGGAAATTGCCAACCATGCAAAATGTGCTGGTGCCGATGCGCTAGTGGTGGCTCCGCCATATTATTTACCTATTTCACAGCAGGAAATGGGCGACTATCTGGAAAGGGTAGTGCCAGCCTTGTCCTTGCCCTTTATGTTGTACAATATGCCAAGTTGTACCAAACTCCATTTATCTTTGGATGTTGTAAAAAAAGCCAAGAAATTAGGGGCAATAGGGATTAAGGACAGTTCTGGTGATTTAAGTTATTTGTATCAATTGATCGAGGAATTTAAGGAAGATCCCATGTTTTCCATTATTGCAGGGGCCGAACTGTTTTTGCCAGAGACCATTATGTATGGTGGGCATGGAGCAGTGGCAGGGGGCGCCAACTTTTTCCCCAGATTGTTTGTAGACTTATACGATGCAGCCTTGCGAAACGACCTGGAGGAGGTTAAATTGCTGCGCGATAAGGTTTTAAAAGTGCATAGCACTATTTATGAGGTAGGGGAATATTCATCCAGACATATTAAGGGTATTAAATCTGCATTGATGGCCATGGGTATTTGTCAAGATTATAGCGCTGAGCCATTGTTCAGGTTTAATGAAGCCAAGCAATCTAAAATTAAAGAGCATATAGAGCAGTTTAACTATAAGAACGAATATAAGTCGGCACACTAGTATAGAGCATACAGATGATAGTGTACGGAATGTGAAGTTTTCTAGTTTTAATTAGTTAGTTTGCATCCGATTTTTTTTAATGGGCTATATTGCATTGTTGCGGTGGAGGTAAGTTGATGATTTGATATTATTTATCGGCTGACAAGTTGGATACCGTAGCCCTAACAAAAGGTCTTGGTTGAAGAGTGGGGTGGCTAGGCATACTTAATGTGGGTCAAAGGTTTAAGGATTTTTGTGTAATATGGTTAAAAAATATATTGTTCTGCTTCCTTTGGCGGTAATCGCAATCTTAGCGACTATATTTCAATATCCAATACAAATAATTAATGCCCTTACCTTGGAGTCGGTTCCCGACTACGGGATCCAGATATCTATTTTTAGAGTCTTTTTTGAACCTGTGTTGGGGGTATTATTGTATTTGAACCGCTCCCTTTATCCTTTACAGGAGTTACCCATTGCCATGGGGTGGATATTGACATTTTATCTATTGTATGGCATTTTTAAAGTACGTAAGACTACTTCTGGCAGACAGAGGGCTTGGAGGGTCTTACTTTTTTTGGGCAACCTGCCTTTGTTGATCGGTATTTGTTTTGCTGTTTTTGTGGTTATTCTCTTTCTTCCATTGCCTAATAATACCATTGTCAATAATACAGAGAACGAGGTTTTAGTCACTACCCATGCCCATACCGAGTTTAGTCATGACGGTTTAATGTCCCAGGAAAAAATGTGGCAATGGCATAAAAGAAATGGTTTTGATGCCTTTTTTATAACGGATCACGCCAACTACTCAAAGACTTTGGAATTTTCTTTAAGGCAGCGAAGAAAGGAATTTCCCCCGGAACCCTTGATTATGGTAGGTCAGGAGCATTCAGGGTCCAATCATATGAGTCTTTTGGGGCTCAACGGTACATTTGGGACAAAGAACAAACCTGATTCCGTTATAGTAAACTTGGTGCATAAAAATGGAGGTGCTGTGTTGGTTAATCATTGGTTTGATGGAAAAGGTAAGGCTAAAGAGTTCTATAAAGACCTTGGGGTAGATGGCTTCGAAATTGAAAATGTGGGCAAGGAATTGTATTATGACCGAGAGTTATTCAAGGAGCTAAAGCAATTTTGCGAGGACCATCAGCTACTTATGGTAGGCGGGCTGGATTTTCATGGTTATGGTCGTGCCTGTGCTGTTTGGAACGCTTTTACCATACCTAATTGGGGTACAATGGACCTGGTTTCTAGGGAGAATGCTATTCTTGAAGTGCTTCGGGCAAGGGATCAGGATAGGGTAAAAGTAATTATGTATAATGACCGGCCATTTTATAACAGTTCAAATCTAGTATTAAGACCATTTATAACTGTGATAAATTACTTTAGGACCCTTAATTTATACCAGGTTATGTCATGGTGTTTTTGGTTGATACTTGTTCAATTATTATGGAATTTTAAAAGGAGGTATTTTGTTGCCATGCGTAAAATAATAGCCTCATCGGGATTGTTAAGCGCCTTGTTTTTGGTTGGATTGGGGTTTTATTATTGGGTGCGTGCCAATGCGGTAAAGGGGTATAGTGACCTCTTTTCGGAGTATAGTTCCCTCTTATTGATCATTGGTAGTGCCTTTATGGGCTATTCGCTTGTGGTAATATATATACGCTTCTTTAGAACAGTAAAAAAATGAAAAGAAAAGGGGTGATAATAGGTGTTGCCGTTCTGTTGTTTTTAGGTGTAGTAACCTATTTTTATTGGATTCTTCCAGTATGGGGCATACCTTTTAACAAACAGCGCCATGGTAACCCTCCCTTGACCCCGTCATGGGCTCTGGAATGTTGGCTTTGGGAAGATGATGTTAATACTTCCAATTATGTGGATGAGTTGCTGGAGGGCTACAAAAAGCATGATATTCCGGTGCGTACGATACTCATAGATAGTCCATGGTCTTTGCGCTATAACGATTTTCAAATAGACACGAGTCTTTATAAGGAACCTCATAAGTGGTTTAATAAACTACAGGATAATGACTACAGGGTGGTGCTATGGATGACTTCCATGGTGAACAGTTATGGCAAGGATACAAAAATTAGAGATTCGGAAGATTGGTACAACCAGGCTATGGGTAATGGCTTTTTGGTAAAATCGGCTAGCCCCAACAAATGGTGGAAAGGTAGAGGCGGTTTTATAGATTATACCAGTAAGGACGCCATGGATTGGTGGCGGGGAATGCAGCAGCGTGTTTTTGATTTGGGGATTGATGGTTGGAAATTGGACGGAACAGCAACACTATTTTGGAGTAAATTGGGCCCCATTCCATTTTTTTATAAAAGTACCTCTAATGGAATTATGTCTACAAGAACCTACATGGATCATTATTATAGGGACGAATATTTACATGGACTAACCCAAAACCCGGAGTTTATTACGCTATCCCGGTCTATAGATCGTGGCTTTCACCCAGAAGGATTTTCACCTATTGACGCCTCTCCTGTAAACTGGGTGGGCGATCAAGAACACAAATGGGTGACAGATGAAATGATGTCTGAAAGCCAAGACGAAAAAGTAGATATTGCTTTGGACGGAATTCAAGGGTTTGAGTCGGCCATTGAGAGTATCCTAAAAAGTGCAGATATGGGCTATAATATTGTAGGTTCTGATATCGCTGGATTTTCAGGGAAGACCATTCCTCCACGTTTGTATATAAGGTGGGCGCAGTTCTCTACTTTTTGTGGTCTTTTTATGAATGGCGGACATGGGGAAAGGCGATTGTGGAAAAGGAGTAAGGAGGAGTTGCAAGTGATACGCAAATTCTCATGGCTGCATACAGAATTGGTGCCCTATATGTACCACTATGTTGTAACGGCCAATAAAGGAGGAAGAAGATTGCAGACACCTCTGAAAGAGGGTAAATATCACTATATGTTTGGTGATGATTTTTTGGTAGCCCCCATCTATATAGATTCTAAGAAACGAAGTGTTTCCCTACCAGAGGGGAAATGGAGGTACTTTTTTGCAGATAGGGAATTGCTGGAAGGGGGAGTTGTAGTGGATAGGGAATTCCCTATGGACGAATTCCCGGTATTTGTCAAGGACGGTGCAATTGTGCCTTTGAGCGTGAAACGTTCCTATACTGGTTTGGGTGATGCCAATTCAGATGGGTTCATCACTATTTTGATATACCCAATGGATAAAAATAGCTTTGTTTACTATCATACAGATGGCGCCGGTGAAACCAAGATATCTTATGAAATGACCGGTGATGGGTGTGAGCTTTCTATGCAGGGAAGTAATATTCCGCATATACTTAGAGTACACTCTAAAATAAGTCCAAAGGAAATCTATTTGGATGGCGAAATTTTAGAAAGGGGTAAATTTTGGGATTATGAAGATTTTAATCAAAAAATAATCATAAAGAACAGCGCGGAATACAGTGAAGGTGGGTATACCATAAAGTTCTGATATAACACCTTACATATTTAAGATATAAGCACCACTGAGCCTTAACGATGCAGGTTCTTGGACCTAAGATAATCCAGAAGCTCTTTAGGTAAATCGGTTTGGATAACGTTGATGTATTTTTTGGTTAATAGGGAATCAAAACCACTGTTTTTCTTGGTCCTCTCCATCTCATCGTATTTTCCCAAAGCGTTTATCCATACCCTGTAGCCGGAATTGATAAGCCGGCGCATGGTCCTTTTCTTATAATAGCTCTCATCAATATGAATAATGGAGATGTCATCTAATTTGCGAATGGCACGGATATCTTTTTTAGAATAGGCTCTTGGCATAATAGAAATGTCATTGTTCAATTTTTGAAATTGAGAGGTTTCAGGGTAGTCATATAGAAAGAATATTATTTGGTTCTCCATTCCATATTTTTCAATCAGGGCATAGGATTGTTTAACCGATGCCTCATCTTCCAGTTTAAAATCTACATCAAGTAGTATTTTACCCTTTGCCAATTGTAGTACTTCTTCAAAGGTTGGGATTTGTTCAGTTGTAGCTTTACCTTGGAACATAAGGTTGAACTGCTTTAGTTGGTCCAGGGAATAATCGTCAACCCGTCCCTTGCCATTGGTTGTTCTGTCAATAGTCTTGTCGTGCATTATTACAAGCTCCCCGTCCTTACTTTTTCTAATATCGACCTCAACAATATCAACCCCAATGGCAATACTTTCTTCTATTGCGGCCAGTGAGTTCTCGGGAAAATGTGGATTGGTGGCCCTATGTGCTGCCACTAGGATATGGTCTGGACGGTTGTTGTAATCGTTAAGAAGTAGGTCTAGTTGGGAATTTTGTGCAGAGGCAAAAAGACATAGAAAAAGTAAAAAGATCAAAGTTGCGCTGTGCCATATTGGTTTACGGTTGCTGTTCATTTCCATGTTATGTGTTATAAGTAAGGAGTTGGTATCTATTCTGTTAAATCTGCTGCAAAATACTAAGATTTTTTGTTTATACGATTAAGCAAATGTTAATCCCTACTTTTTATCCTTTTCTTTATTTTGTTATGCTGATGAATCCCCTATAACTGCTGGTTAGTATCAAAAGGGGCAAAGAAGCAATAAAAGGGAGGGGGCAATAAACGTAATGATTAATTGGTGATAGTTCTGGAGTTGGCAGATCCCACTCCTATTATGCTATCGTATAAATCCCCAAAATTTCTGTAATATACCAAGATAAGATAATCGTTTTCGGTAAAATGATAGTTCCCGGAAATGGTATTCATGTCTATAGGTCCATCGTCCTTTTTTATTACATATTTATAATTATAGAACCCTTGCTTCATTTTAATAATGGCTTCCATATTGCCTGTTTCTTTATTATAGGTCATTAGGTTCTCCTCGCTTAGGTCATAATTGTTGTACTTGCCATATACGTAGACTTCATTGAGGCCTAGGGCTTCGTCATAAGGAAGTGTAAAATGAATGTAGCTGTATTCCGCTTCCCGAGAGTTATCATCTCCCTGTAGGGTGCGTACCACAAAGTTTCCGTTAATGTCCGGATAATAGGTATAAGGTCTGTCGTATCTGTAGTAATCCGTGAACAGATAATGGTGGTATAGATCGGTCAATTCAATATGTGATATTGATGAACTTGGGGCACGTAGATCTTTTGTGTCAAAATTGAAATATTCATTTCCGCCATAAAAACTGGTTTCCTGGTCATATTTATAAACCAACTCATTGCCTAGAATAAATTGGGGGCTTATATTATTGATAATTGATGGCCATTGGTGGTTTTGTATGATGGCTACCTTGACTTCCTTTTTTGGGTTAACCAGCTTAACTTGATTGGTGTTGATGGTAAATTGTACCACCTGTTTTTCGTTGAGGTATGTAAAGTCCCTGGATCTTTTTACAACGCCCCCTACCGTTAACTGATCTTCGTAAACAACAAATCTCCGTGAAAATTGAATTTCATTATAGCTGTTGTATATTTCCAATACGTAATTACCGCTTACCTTTAATCCTGTATTTTCGTTTGGCAAACTAAGCTGATAGTTGGAATAGGGCTGTAGTGTGGAGTAACTATTCTCGTAGTCTACGATCCGTTCGTTGTCCAAGCCGTTCAGGTATTGTGATTTTAAAAGGGCGGAAGGAGTCCAGTCATAATCACAGTGTACAATCTTATAATAATAGTCCTGTTCATTGGCAAGAAGGTCGTCAAATTCAAGAAATATGGATTCGCCAAGAGCTACTACCGGAAATTGGTCATCTGTACTACCTTTGAATACAATCGACTTAATAT
>CAXAVP010000102.1:0-13996 GCA_963972175.1 uncultured Arenibacter sp. | reverse complement strand
GCCAATTTGAAACGAATATGGTTGCCTCTCCAAATTTTTTTGGCTCCTAAGTATATTCTCCTTATTGGTAAAGGGAATTATTTCTTACCTAAACTCGTTTGGGTGGGGATGCTTCCATGGAGCGCGATAATCGCGTTGCAACAGTGCCGTTGCCTCCCTATCATTGACCACCAGCATATTTTTTGGGTCATAGATCAGAGGCCTTCCAGTAGCCATGGCCATATTGGCCAAAATACAACTGGCCGTAGAGATATGGCCTTCCCTTATATCGGCAATGGGCAATGTACCTTGGTCTATGGCGGCAAGGAAATCCAACATATGCAATCTGGTGGCCGGGGCCGCATTTAATTCGATATCTTTTTCTGTTAGATCTTCCGGATATTTTTCTTTTTCATAAACAACATCCATATGGATCTTTTCTCCTTTACCATGAGGAACAAAATCATATTGCATAGTGCTGCCGGACAAGGTGCCTTTATCCCCGTATAGCTTAAAAGACCATGGGTATTCCGGATCGGCTGGTGTTCCCCAGCTCCTATGCTGCCAAACGCAGTTGAGCTCATCAAATTCGAATATGGCGGTTTGGGTGTCGGCAATGTTGGATTTGCTATCCTTTTGCACAAATATGCCTCCGGTAGAACTAATTTTTTTGGGCCAATCCAGATCCAGCATCCATCTGACCGTATCCAGCATATGAACGCACATATCACCCATTATACCATTGCCGTACTCCATAAAGGCACGCCACCATCTTCTATGTGGCAGGCCGTCATATGGCCGAAGTGGAGCAGGACCGGTCCACATTTCATAATCCAAAAATTCTGGAACAGCTGTTATAGGCGGATTGCCCTTGGCCCTCATATGGTAGTAACAACACATTTCTACATGGGATATTTTTCCTAATAGTCCGGCATCTACAATGTTCTTTTTGGCATCTATAAGGTGGGGGGTACTCTTTCGCTGGGTTCCTACTTGTACCACCGTGTTATATTTTCTGGCAGCGGCTACCATGGCCTCTCCTTCAATAACATCTACACTTATAGGTTTTTGAACATAAACATGGGCACCTGCCTTTAAAGCTTCTATGGCCTGTAGGGCATGCCAGTGATCCGGGCTGCCAATAAGTACAATATCCAAGTCTTTCTCGGCAAGCATTTTTCTGTAATCGGTATAGGTCCTAGGTGCCCTTCCCGATGTTTGCCTAAGTTTTATTAGGTTGGCGGCTTCGGTAAGCATACGTTTGTCCACATCGCAAATGGATACAACATTTACTTGGGTTACCTGCATCAGTCTAAAAAGGTCGCTTTTTCCGTACCAGCCGGCACCTATTAGTCCAACGCGTAGTGGCTTGGCACGATATAGGAGTTCCATACCATATGATCCAAATGAGGATAGTGCCAGGGATGCCGCTGCTCCCTTTATAAAATGTCTTCTGTTGATGTTAAATGTTTTGGTGTCCATGATTAGGTTGACGGTCGTTGGTTAAATTTTGTGGTTATAATTTACAAATAAACCCAATTAGTATGGTAAATATCTCAAAAGATGTTGAGAAAGAGGGTCTCTACTATAGGTTCCCGTCCTAATTCTTATCTTGCTATAGATTGTTTTATTCCTGGTTGAACCGAGTAAAAAATCTGATATGACCAATTGTTTCAATCAACGGATTCGCTGAAAAATATGATGATGCAACTGCATCCTTATATAACTGTAGCTGGTGCGGAAAAATCCAAATTGTAATCAAAAGAACCCAAATGGTAGTATTTACTTATGGCTAATTATTTTTATAGTTAGCTAGTTATTTACGTTCTATTTTTGGATAATATAGGTTATTTAACATATTAACTGCTATTCTCTAAAAGTGTACATTGTACGTTTCCAAATAAATCTCTATCTTGACCTCCTGTAACTGCCTCAAAACTAATATAGGGGGTGGTACTTATCCGATTAGTAACTTTTAAATAAGAAACATTAATAATTAGTATAACAATGACCAACATCAAGAATAGTAGAAGAGATTTTGTCAAGAGCAGTGCTTTGGTAACTGGAGCAATGATTTTACCTACCATGCAAATGAACGCAATGGTAAATGTAGCCAATGAGAAGAAATTGAAAATATCGTTGATCGGTTGCGGTGGCCGCGGTACCGGAGCGGCGAGTCAGGCCTTGCAGGCCGATCCCAATGTGGAACTGGTAGCTATGGCAGATGCCTTTGAAGATAGGTTGCAGGGAAGTTTAATGAACTTACAAAAGCAATTTGAAGGCACAAAAAAAATAAATGTTCGTAAAAAACATCAGTTTGTAGGTTTTGATGGTGCCCAAAAGGCAATTGACATGGCAGATGTGGTTATTTTGGCGACACCTCCTGGATTTAGACCACAACATTTTGAGTATGCCGTAAATGCAGGAAAGCATGTTTTTATGGAAAAGCCGGTAGCGACCGATGTACCCGGTGTGCGTAAGGTACTGGCAGCCGCTAAAGTTGCAAAGGATAAAAAATTGAATGTGGTTGTTGGACTTCAACGACATTATCAGGATAACTATTTGGCTGGACTCCAGCATATAAAGGACAATAAGATCGGAAAAATTGTTTCTGGTCAGGTATATTGGAACAGTGGCGGGGTCTGGGTACGCGAAAGACAACCTGGCCAAAGCGAACTGGAATACCAAATGAGAAATTGGTACTATTTTAACTGGCTGTGCGGCGATCATATTCTAGAGCAACATATCCACAATATAGATGTGGCCAACTGGTTTATTGGGGAGTATC
This sequence comes from uncultured Arenibacter sp., assembly GCA_963972175.1. Lineage (GTDB taxonomy): Bacteria > Bacteroidota > Bacteroidia > Flavobacteriales > Flavobacteriaceae > Arenibacter. Next base: position 11,229 of record CAXAVP010000102.1, on the reverse strand, counting down.
CTGTTACTGCCCAAGGTATGGGAGGAAGGCAGGTAAGGACAGGAAAAGACCACGGTGAGATCTTTGATCATCACTTTGTAGAGTTTACCTATCCAAGTGGTGCGGTTATTTCCAGTCAATGTAGACACATGCCTGAAACCATGAGCAGGGTGGCCGAGACTTTCCAAGGCTCTAAGGGTACTATTGAGACCTACGGGGACAATACCTTTATAAAGGGCTTGGACGGTAGTGATATTTTTACCCATCGTGGTAAGGATGATCCAAACCCTTATCAGGTAGAACACATTAAACTTTTTGAATCAATAAGGAATAAAGGGGTGATAAGTGATGCGGAGAACGGTGCAAAAAGTACCATGAGTGCCATCATAGGAAGAATGGCCACTTATTCTGGAAAGGTAATTAAATGGGAGGAGGCCATGAAGTCTAATATAGACCTTGCCCCGGACGATTTAACTTGGGATTCTCCAGCACCGGTGCAACCAAATGCTGATGGTACCTATAACATACCAACACCTGGAAAGACAGTAGTCATCTAAAAAATCAACTTATTAAATAAGTAATCCCAAACTTTCAAGGAATCATGAAAGTTTGGGATTTATTATTGCCAAATATTTGGCTTGGGGTAGACCTCGTAATTTCTCTCTTATCCGAAATCTATTTCCAGGACCTTGTTATTATTGTTCTTGGCCTTTATATGTCTGATTGTTTTACTCCTATTATTTTCCAAATCCTGGATTACGATGGTATATTTTCCTTTAGCAAAGACCTTGGGTGCAAAGGTATTGGAAGACATCGGAACGGTATAAACCAACTGTTCCTGCTCGTCCAGAACAGAAATCACCGGTTTTAATCCTGCCTCAACCTTTATGGTAGGAAGCCATGCAACCGCTTTACGCCCGTAATTGTCCAACTGTTTAACGGTAATGGGCCAACCAGGAAATTGTTCTTCTGGCCCTTTTGTCGGATCTGAATATCGGGGCCAGCAGGCAGTTGTGATGGTTCTTTCGGTTTTATTAAAAGTTACCAGACCGTAACCAGTGGCCCTATTGTGTATAATGGCAGGTTCCAGTCCGGTATCGAATGGATTGCCTACGGCATGCACGGATATTTTATTGCCAAATCCGTCTTCATGGTTCCCTACGTAGGCAGGGTTTTCATAAGTGTGTTGGCTGGCATCTACTTCTGGCCAGAATCTTCTAGGCCAAATATTGTTCAAAGCGGGTCCTGCAAAGGCATAGCCACTATCCCCGTGTTCCTCAACACCATACTGGATAAAACTTCCCAAATGCTGATCGCCAGCTATATGAAAGGCAAAACATTTTCGTAAAGCCTTGACGGCCCTATCCCGTTCATTGGCCGGCCAACCGTTGGAGTCCATATCCACAGTAGGTACATCGCCCACAACATATTCCCCTTTTTTAGGAATAGGTAAGGAGGGGACCACATCGTCATTCATGGCTGTTTTGGGCAGGGTGGCCACAGTGGCAAAATTTGTCTGTGAGAGCACTACTTTTAGAGCGGCCCCATTGTTCCAATCCTGGGTCCAATCGTCTATAAAATCGTGCTGTCTTTTTCCCAAAAGTACGGCATCCAGGTCCCTGTGTTTTATGATATCAAAATCTTTGTTCTGTATCCATCCGTTCCTGACCTGAGCTTCGGGCGGGAGAACATGTTTTGGGGCGGATTTAAATTTCCTATCCTCCAATATGGCAAAACTTATTCCTCCATAGTTCCAATGGGTGTAATACACGCCTATATCTTGTTTTACTGGGGTAGGGTCATAGGGATCCGGTAAATGACTGGTTTGCGTAAATTGAACCATATTCACCCATTCTGCGGGCATTTTATAACCACCAGAGTCCTGCGCCAACATGCCATAACCAGTAGAGGTGTCGGCTTTTTTACCACTTTCTCCCCATACATTTCCGTGATAGACATCGTGGTCATCCGGGATGATGGCGCAGGGTTTATGTCTAAAAAGTTCACGGTAAGACCATCCAAACATCATCCACTTGCGCAAATAATCCAGACATAGATCGTCCAAGGTGGCGTCTCGAGCCGCCCCAAATCCACCAGTAGCCTCATAGAACTGATCTCCTAAAAAGAGAATAATGTCCGGATTAAGTTTGGTTACATTGCTATGAACATCATTATCTGGGAAACCATAGTGAAAATTGCAACTGAAGACGGCTGCAGAAACCGTTTCCTTGTCTTTTGGTTCCTGGGCGATGGTTCCTTCGTAGGTGTAGTGGTGGGTTTCGTTTTTTAAGGGAATCTCAACCAGCACACGGTATGGAATATCCGATTGGGCATTCCAATTTTCCAATTCAAAATTTACCGCCCTTCCTATGTGTTTTAGCTGGGTTGAGCTTTTTGTTTTCCAAGTTCCCTGTTCCTTACATTGTAAATGCACGGAATGTCCCCTAATTTCTTCTATGGGCGCAAGTTGGGCGGTTAGTTTTAACTTTTTGTCATGCAGGGTATACTGGGCAAAACAAATAGGGCCAAAGAGTTGTTCTTTGTGCTGTACAAGTTTTTCGGATGCAATGGACCAATTTGAAAAGGCTGCTAAAGGTTGATTGTTATTAGATTTATCAACTGTGGCATCTGCCAATAGGGCAAAATTCCCTATTACCATTGCGTTGGGTATATCAATATCCTTTTGTTGGTGTAATACTTGGTCTGTTTCCGGATCTTTTACGGTTAGGCTCAAAACGTAGGCATCGTTTTTGGGCATAAGATGAACCAATAAGCTAAAAGAGCTGGGAATTTCCTTTAGGGCTGTTTTGTAAAAACGTTCTCCTATTTGCAGGGAGCCGTTGGCGGTAAGGCCTATATCCAAACCCTTTCCGAAAACTGCTGCAGATCTATAATCGTCAAACGGGCCTTTACACCCTAATCGCATACCTAAACACACTTTATCGTTGGGGTTTATACTTGTGTTTTGCAAGGCTATCTCCACGCCAAGCTCTAATTCGGCGGGCTGTTCTGTTTTTTGAACCGTCAATAATTGTAAGGTTCTATTTTTTGATGTTACATTACAAACGGCCATGCCGTTTTTTAGCTGCCAATCCTGGAGTCGGTTTCCCCAATATTCCTGACCTACCCATTTCATATCGGGCCAATGGTGCCAATTGCTTTTAAAATTGGTTTTCTCCAGTTGTTTTGGAGTATTATTCACCCCAAAAGGGAATGCGTAGGAGGAAAAAGTGGGTAATAAGGAACCTAGGGCTATGGTTTTTATATATTTTCTTCTGTTCATTTCTCGTGATTTTTACTATGGTTGTTCTAAAGGATAATTATCGTCATATTGGTAAAGCTGTCGTTTTTTCCATTCGGCCCCTTCCAAGAATAGGGGGTGGGGGAGGGATACATCCCAATTTCCCAATTTTTCCAAGAGGTCTCTGGTAATATCCAAGTTGTCCAGGGCTACGTTTTGCTGTTCAGCAATGTCCGAAGGTAGGTGGAACAATAAGGGCAATCTATCTGGAAGCCTGATCAATTTATAGTCACCTTCCCTTATGGCCGCACTAATGGTAAAGCGCCACTTAAGATTGGTATGGGGTATTTGGTTGCTATCATCCGTAAGATGGGGCATTAGATCGGTACCGCTAAAAGGGAATTCTTTTGCGTTCCCACCTGCCAAAGCCAAAAAGGTCGGGGCAAAGTCGAGTGCTGAAACCATATGGGAATAGGTTTTTCCAGTAGGTAGCGTTTTAGGCCAATTTAATATAAAAGGTACATGTATTCCACCCTCCAACAAACTGCCTTTTTTACCGTTGTATGGGGAGTTGATGGAACCGTTATGAATAGGGCCCCCATTGTCACTTATAAAAACGACAAGGGTGTTTTGGTCCAAACCATGTTCCTTTATGGCTTCTATAATCCTGCCCACATTTACGTCAAGTCGATGTACCATTGCCGCGTACGTCCGTCTTTTTTTATCCTTTATATGTCTGTATAGAGCCAAATCTGCCGTGGTTGCCTGCATTGGGGTATGGGGCGCATTAAAGGAGGCGAAAAGAAAGAAAGGTTCGTCTTTATGTCGTTCTATAAAATTAACACATTCGTCCCCCTTATCGTCCGTGATATAAGTGATAGGTTGTGGCGACTTATAATTGCATTCAATGGGCGACATGTATCCCTTTCCTTCAGGTTTGGAATCAAAGTAATCATGTCCGCCACCGCGATAGCCCCAAAATTCGTCGAACCCTCTTTTTAGAGGGTGAAATTGATCCTCATAGCCTAAATGCCATTTCCCAATAATGCCACTTATGTAGCCCATAGACTTTAGATGATCGGCTATGGTCATTTGTGTTAAGGGCAAACCTAAAAATTGGGGATCAAAACCTGGTTGGTTGTTGGCCAGATTGTTGTCGTGACCAAATTCAACTTGATTGATACCGGTTAAAAAACCGGCTCTTGAAGGACTGCAAACAGCAGAGGAAACATAGCCTTCAGAACAAAATACGCCCGTTTTGGCCAATTTATCAATATTTGGAGTTCTTATTTGTAAGCTTCCTGTAAAACCCAAATCTCCATAACCAAGGTCATCAGCAACAATCAAAACAAAATTGGGCCTATCATTTGTTGTACGCAGCTTGTGAAGGTCTTTTTGGGAAAATAATGTAAAGGGGATTAGTAAGATTAGAATATGGAAAGTGAATTTCATGGTTGAAGTTTGGACGGCACGAGTTAATATTTTATTGGAACAAGAATTTGTCTTGTATGGCTTGCATTATTCAAAGGGTTTATTGTAGAGGTAATAGAACTTAATACTTTTTTCAGAAATACTTAAAAAGGGATGCTGGTTATTTCTAACCGAGCATCCCAAATTTAAACTAATTACTAGAATTTAAAAGATCGTTATTCCCATCCTGGGTTCTGCACCAGCTGTGGGTTGAGAACAATTTGGTCAGATGGAATGGGTTCCAAGTAATAGTGTTCAGGAACACCAGGAGGTACGCCAAAAGGAGACACATACCCTTCGGCAGCTCCACCTTGTACAGGTAAATTATTGCCGTAATCGGCATTTACTACCCATCTTCCTAGTTTTTCCTCAGCACCGTATTCCACTAATTTTTTCCAACGTTTTATATCAAATACTCTTCCCAAGCCTTCGGCCAAGAATTCTATACCTCTCTCTCTACGTATTTCCCATAGTGCAGGGGCTATATCAGCATCTCTTGTAGGATCAGTAGGAATATCGCTAAGAACTAATGGGGCAACCGCACCACGGGCTCTTAGTTTATTGATTGTTGCATCTGCTACCTCTTGGGTGAATTGTCCTAATTCGTACATGGCCTCTGCATGATTTAGGAATACCTCTCCCATTCTAAATATTGGAGCATCATGGGAATCCCTATTCTGCAATCTACTTATTTTATTGGAGAATTTATAGAAGGCATATCCGGTGTAGGTTACATTAAATCCATGTCCTTCGTTAAATTTTCTAAAATGTGGGGAAGTTCTAACCACAAGCCCTCTCCAGTTTAAAGTAGGTAAGGTTTTATGGGTGTCGTCGCTTAGGGTGGCCATTAGATCTATGTATTCCCTGCTCTTGGGATCAGCATCATACTCCCAGGTCAATTGGTTTTTTCCTCCTGTATCTACCCTAAACGGGGGAGGGGTATTAAAATACAACCGGTGGTCCCTGTTTCTGAACTCGTCGTAGGCATCTTGTTCCCCATCAAATAAGTCACTAGTATGAATGGTCTCACCGTCCAAGCATAGATATTGATCTACTGCTTTTTTTGTAAGGTCCCTGTGACCTATGGAACTTCTGTTGTAATGCGACCATCTACCGTTTTGTACTCCAAATTCATAGGCTTTGTACAACAGAATGCCTTCAACACCATTTAGCGTTTCGCTATTAAATACTTCATCATAACTGGAGTGAAGATTGGGGTGATCGGCAATTAGCTGACCGCTGGCATCAACGCTAGCCTGTAGGTATCGGGTTTCATCACCAAGACCGTGATATTTCCTCCAAGTACCTTCATACAATCCAAATCTGGAAATTAGAGCTCTCACTACGTCGGTATTTACAGTGTTGGGCCCACTGCCATCGGGATTAATAATGCTTTCTGCTTCCAGAAGGTCATCAAGTACATTTTGTGATAATTGGTCCCTGCTAGTCTTAGGACCATAAAGAATATCCTCATCAACCTCTGTAAGGGATTTGTCAACCCAGGGTACTTCTCCGTAGTTGGCTATTAATTGGACATATTCGTAAGCACGGAAAAAAAGTCCGACTCCTCTCCAGTGTTGTTTCTCTCCGTCTGTTAGCTGGCTACCGTCAATATTGTCCAACATTAGGTTGGCGCGGCGTATGTTCACAAACGCATTGTTCCAGAGACTAGAGGAAGAGGGTACTGTTTTCCTTTGCCATAAAAGGGCATCCCCTTGGGTTCCGGCGTTGTTCACCAATAGATCACTTCCCATTTCCCTGTTTATAGGAGTTAAATCCCAATACCCAGGAAAGGCATTGGCATACATGGACCACGCATAGGTTTCAAAATTACTATTGGTGGTGAAGGTTGTAGTAACGGTCAACTGGTCTTTTGGAAGTTTTTCCAAAATTTCATCTGAACACGAAGTCCCTAGCATGACTAGTAGGACTATGATTATATTATATGTCTTTTTCATCTGTCTACAATTAAAAGGTTAAATTAAGGCCTATGGAATAGCTCGTGATATAAGGATAGATTCCACCACTACCCTGGGTGGCCAATTCAGTATTGATACCGTCTGGGTAATCGTTGAAACTGAATAAATTCTCTCCTGCTACGTATAACCTTAGTTTATCTATACCGTTCCTTTTTAACATTTCGGTAGGAAGGGAGTAGCCAAGGGTCAAGTTTTTTATTCTTAAATAGGCCCCATTTAGGAGATATTTGGTCTGAGTGCTTCTACTGATGCCGTAGTTAACGCCGCCCAAGGGATAGTTTCTTGGAAAATAAGCATCCCTGTTAGTAGGTGTCCAATAATCTAATTGGGATTTATAAACTACAGAAAATTCGTCCGTGTAAGGGAATCGTACTCTGTTGTTAAGGTAAATATCCCTTTTTCCCACCCCGTTGGCCAAGAACGAAAAGTCGAAGTTTTTATAAGTAAAGTTACCAAAAAATCCATATTGATATCTTCGGGTGGAATTGCCAATAATACTTCTATCTCCTGGATCGTCTAAAGTATTGTTACCATCATTGATGATTCCATCCCCATTTTGATCTACGTATTTAATATCTCCTGGGTTTTGGTTACGCCCTTCCCAGAATGGGATGCCATCCTTTAATGTACCTCCGGTAAGGTAATTGGGACTATTGGGATCTTCGTTCAGTGTTCCCGGTTCAAAATCGTCTACTGTGTAGTAACCGTCCGTGGTATAACCCCAAATTTCACCCAACTCCCTGCCTGGATAGTATTGGCTTAAAAGGCCGGCGGGGTTGTCAAATTTGGTGATTTTGGATTGATAATCATAGAGGGTGGCACCTATGTTATAGCTAAACTCCCCTATTTTGTCGTTCCAAGAGATTCCTAATTCCCATCCTTTTGACTCTAGATCGGCCACGTTTTCCAATGGGGCATCTGCACCCAATATACCTGGTAATTCTGCTCCAGGGGCCAACATATCCAAGGTTTTTCTTTTAAACCAATCAAAGGAAGTAGAAAGTCTATTCTTAAAAAAGGCGGCATCAAAACCAAGGTTTAGGGTTTGAACTGTTTCCCATGTAAAAGAGCTACTGACCAGGTTAGGAAGCAATAAGGTTGAGTAGCGCGTACCAGTTTCTTCGTTTAACCAGTTGGTGGAGCCGGTAGTTCCATAATCTGTTATACCAAGACCTGGAACGGCAGGGTAGAGGGAAGTTGTGTTCTGGTTTCCTATCTCACCCCAAGAACCTCTTAGTTTCAAACTGGACAAAAAACCTATAGATTCCATAAAAGATTCCCTACCTATATGCCAACCTCCCGAGAAGGATGGAAAGAATCCAAATCTGTTGCCTTCCGGAAAGCGCGAGGAACCATCATATCTCCCGCTCACTTCCAAGAAGTATTTTTCCGCATAGTTGTAGTTAAGTCTTCCAAAGTAACCTAATACCGACCATTCCCCGTAGGAGTCATCCGTAGTCTGAGCACCGGTTGCACCGGAAAGGGAGGGTAGATCAACGTTGATAAGGTTGTTTCGTTGGGCATCAAATGATTCAAAACTACTTTCCTCACTGTTAACACCAGCAAGTACACTAAAGTTGTGTTTATCAAAGGCCTTATCATATTTGCCATAGAAGTTTAGTGCATTGTAATTGGTTTGGGTGTTTTCTTTTCGGAAAAAAGTATTAACGGGATCTACTGCATTGAGAACAAATCTTTCTGGGTTAACGGTCAGGATTTGATTGTCACTGGTTGTTCTTGTTAGATTTTTCTTCTCAAAAGTATATTCCCCGATCAAGTTAAGACCATCGGCAACATTATAATTCAGCTTTTGAAAGAACCTAATGTTGTCGTTCAGAATTTTAGGAGCAACTTTTAACAATTCCCTATTGGCTGGGGTATCATAAGGTACCTCAGTGCCATCTTCAAACACATGGTTGCCACTGGCTGGGGTATAGGGGTTGAAACTTATGGAATTACTATAGCTTCCAAGAGGTGTTCTTCTGGTACTGTTACGATAGATAATGTTGGTAGTTGATGTTAACTTAGAGGTAAGCTTGCTGGTTACCGAAGCATTTACATTGTACTTTTTAAAGCTATCGTTCCTGGTTATAATAATTCCGTCCTCATCACTGAAACCTGCGGAAATTCTATAACTAGTTTTCTCGCCACCTCCGCTAAAATTAAAGTTGTGTATTTGCGTAAATCCGAGGTCGTTTATCCATTCCCCAATTAAATCTGTATCTGCCAATGGATATCTAAGTCCATTGAATTCGGCATACCCCAAGGGATAGGTTGCTGGATTGTCTTTGTATTCTTCCAAAAAGCCTACCCATGTTGGAATATCCTGCCCAGTCCAAAAAGGATTGGTACCCCAGTCATTAATGGCATTAATAAATTCGTAGGTGGAGGCTTTATCAGGAATGTCCTCAGGATACAAGAAACTGAAGGTAGACGAGTAATTAAACTTTATAGGCTGATCTGTTGTTGGATTCTTTGTGGTTATCAAAATAACGCCAAAGGCCGCTCTGGCACCGTAAATAGAGGTTGCCGACGCATCTTTTAATACCGTTATGGATTCTACATCTTGAGGGTTGATATCCTCAACGGATACAGGCACGTTGTTCAAGAGAATTAGTGGGCTTCCACCGTTAATTGAAGTTGTCCCCCTAATGTTGATACCTAGTCCCGAGGCGCCGGGCTGTCCAGAATTAGTGGTGATCTGTAGTCCGGGAATGGTTCCCTGAACGGCCTCAATAGCATTGGTTACGGGTCTGTTGGCCAGCACATCCTCCATATTTACCGAACCTGTTGCTCCGGTAACGTTGGCTTTTTTCTGTGTTCCAAAACCTACAACGACCACTTCTTCCAATAAAGCGGCATCTTCTTCCAGTACTGCATTGATGGTGTTGCTATCACCCACTTGGATTTCTTGGGGGATATAGCCTAAATAGGAAAATACCAATACATCGCCTATTGTGGCTTCAATACTATAATTTCCATCAAAATCTGCCACGACCCCTTTAGTGGTACCTTTTATAATTATCGAGGCTCCGGACAAGGGAATGTTAGATGTATCTACTACGGTTCCTTTAATTTCTCCTTCCTGGGCCAGCATGGAATAGCTGAGCATCAGTATTAGAAGGAATAATCCTTTTGAAATTAGTTTTTTCATTAATCTAGTTTAAGTTATTAATTGGTTTGATAATAAAAATTTTCTCGGGTTTTAATTCTTAGCTCTTAATTTCTATTCATATTATATCATTTTTCGGGGGTTAATAAATTTTATAATTATTTTTAAGGGGGTGTTGAAACCCATTCCATTTTTACGAAATGGGTTTTTTTAAAAAACAACTAACTCAAACAACTCTAATTCATTTTATCTTTTTGGCATGATATCTTAATAGGTATCCTTCATCCACTTATGGGGCTTTCTTTGAATCCAATTTCCTCTTGTGAAATCAGGAAAACCTAAGGCTTCACCATTATTAATGGTTAATTAGGAATTACTATTCTTAATCAAATCAAACTTGAATGGACTATGTAATAGTTCCAAAAGAGGAATGGCATATTTGTTACTCTAAAATGCCTTATAAATATGGGAATGATCAAATATTTTGAAGTTGGGGAAAATTGGATATTAAATAAAAACCTTCTGATAGCTATTCTCCTTCACCTAGCAAAATCTTAAAAATCATGTATAACAAAAGACCAACAAGTTTTTACAAAGATGAATATGGAAGAGGTGAAAAAGGTGGATTTTTTTTCTTTTTAGGGGGATATTTTTGGAAAAGGCCCTCTTTTTGAATAAATTTTACACACTTGTGCAAAAAAAATAAAAATTGAGGTCAATTCTGTATTATGGTAGTATAAGATTTCAATATGGCTGTTTTTAATAGTAAAAGAAGATGGTACTAATAATTATAAAGTTTTGCTTATACCTCTTGATTTATTGTATAGATTGTCTTGAGATATTTATTTAGGACTCTATTACAAAAATGATTTGGATTATTTAGCTAAAAAAAAATGGTTTGCTATGAGGAACTTTAGTACCCTAGCAAACCATTTTTAAGAAATAAAAGTAGTTGAAACTATTCTTTTATCTTGGTATATGGAATTTTCATTTTTATTTCCCAGGTTCCCGAATCATTTATTTTTATTCCCCAACGTATATAAGCCCTATTTCTAATTTCTCCGGTGTCTGGATCTATGTAAGGTGTCCAATCTTTTGGACCATTATCCGCTTCAAATGCTTCCTTATCCACCGTAAAGGCATCATCAGTCGTTAGATAGTACATTAAATAGGAACTCGTTCCCGAATATGATCTACTGTATTGAGGAAAAGGAGGAGCAGGTAGTGAAAAGGTAGAAGATGTAGCATCTACTGTGGTTTCAATGGAGTTGTCATGATAATTCTGTAAATAGGTAGCTCCAGAAGGATAAAAAACAACCTTTTCCGGATTTAACGGATTATCATAACTGTCCGCTATTATCATTTTTACTTTTACGCCCAAGGCTGGTTCCTCACTAACTTTGGTGACAGTGATGTAAGGGTGGGTACCATCCAATACACTGGGAACA
>CAXAVP010000101.1:0-14025 GCA_963972175.1 uncultured Arenibacter sp. | reverse complement strand
CAGAGTATCCCTTCCGCCGAAGCAACGTGAGCCAATGCCTGCCCTGGGGTAACATCACCTATGGCGTAGTATCCGGGAATATTGGTTTGGTAATAATCATTCACCATAATTTTATCCCTATCTGTAGCTATACCAACAGCTTCCAAACCAATATTCTCTATATTGGTCTTGATACCAACCGCGGAAAGCACTATATCGGCCTCAAGGACCTGTTCTCCTTTGGCGGTTTTTACCGTAGCCTTGACCCCATCTCCAGAGGTGTCCACTTTGGTTACTTCCGAGGAGGTCATAATTTTTATTCCGGTTTTTTTAAGGCTGCGCTCCAATTGCTTGGAAACTTCCTCGTCCTCCACCGGTACTACATTGGGCAAAAATTCCACAACTGTAACTTCGGTGCCCATGGCATTATAGAAATAGGCAAACTCAATACCTATGGCGCCACTACCTACAACAAGCATTTTCTTAGGCTGCTTTGGCAAGCTCATGGCTTCTCGGTAGCCGATAATCTTTTTGCCATCCTGAGGAAGGCTGGGTAACTCCCTACTGCGAGCCCCAGTAGCTATGATAATATTGTTGGCAGTATATTCGGTTTCTTTGCCGTCCGCATCCTTAACACTTACCTTTTTGCCCGGCTTTAAGGTTCCAAAACCGTTTATGACCTCAATTTTATTTTTTTTCATCAAAAATTGAACGCCCTTACTCATACCGTCCGCTACACCTCGACTTCTTTTAACCACGGCGCCAAAATCCTTGTCAACACCTTCGGCTTTTAATCCGTAATCGCTGGCATGCTTCAGATATTCAAATACCTGAGCCGATTTCAATAGTGCCTTGGTAGGAATACACCCCCAATTTAAACACACACCACCTAGATTCTCCTTTTCTATAATGGCAGTCTTAAATCCTAATTGGGAAGCTCTGATTGCAGTTACATAACCTCCTGGGCCACTACCTAATACAATAATATCGAAATTGCTCATTTATAATTTTTTTTGATAAATAAATCATGAAGTCGCAAAGTTACAAAACCAGACGGAATTCCTACCGATGGCATTTTAAATTAATTGAATAATTGAGGTCCCGAACTTGTACGGTACTGACCTGCCATTGTTTAGGGAGGTGTGGTGTGCACTAGGGAAATAGTTTATTTTTCAGGGACAAATTTTAAGGCGGCTCCATTAATACAATGCCTTTTGCCAGTAGTATTTCGTGGACCGTCATTAAATACATGGCCTAGGTGGCCCCCGCAGGTGGCGCAGTGTTCCTCGGTTCGGGCATATCCCAAAACATAATCTACATCAAAGCCCACATTGCCCTTTATTTCCCTGTCAAAACTGGGCCAGCCCGTTCCGGAATCAAATTTGTGCTCACTCTTAAAAAGTTCCGTGCCACAGCCGGCACAGGTATATACGCCTTTTTCCTTGTTGTGCAACAAAGGGCTGCTTCCCGCATTCTCGGTGCCCGCTTTTCTAAGTACATAGAATTGCATGTCTGTAAGCTGCTTTCGCCATTCAGCCTCCGTTTTGGAAACTTTAAACTGTTCTTTTTTATCCTGAGCGCTCGCCTTGGATTCCGCCTTTTCCTGTGATGTGCCTTTGCAACCAATCAATACAACGCAAAGGATAAATAACAACTTTTTCATATCAATAGTTTTATGGTTAGACGCCTATGCGGGGACCTCCTTTCAATTTATACTGCCCCAGCTAGTTTTGTTATGCCAAGTAGCCCCTATGGCCATAATGGGATAGGGGCTATTTTGCTTTAGGATTAATTTTAGTCCATTTTATAGCGAGGTACATCCTTTTCTTCTACTCCAACGCTGTTCATGACAGCCTTGAGGTTGGATTTGTCCAGTTTGGATTGTGCAAATTCACTGGGAAGGATAACAATTCTAAATAACTGATCGTCGGTAAAAGCAGGGTCTAAATTGGATAAATCAAAATTCCCGTCAATAAAGATCTCCACATCTATAAAGTTATGGGCATTGGTATATTGAATGGTACCTTCCGGTAAAAAGAAATTTTGAGGAATCAAGCTCCAAGCATCTGCCGTGGTATTGTCATCGTATTCCACGGTGCCATCAAACCTGTAGACCAAAACGGCATCCGATTCAAAAACTTCAAAACTGGTGAAGTCCGAAAACGTAATAATGTAAGAGTAAATGTCACCACCGGCATCGTAGTTAAAGTCAATATTTTCCACTTCAAATACCTGGCCTTGAATGCCATCTGCCCCGTCTAGGCCATCCAGGCCATCCAAACCATCAAATCCCGGAGGGCCTGCCGGCCCTTCACAGGAGATAAAGAATATAGCTATTAATGCGCCGAACAACAAGGTTACTTTTTTCATATTATTTATTTTAGAGATTAGCAGTATGTAATGAATAAATGTTATTGTATTTTTAAAGAGGTTTCAAAAAGCGTTCCATTTTTTATATCTATACTTGCAAAGTTAGGTTTTAGCTAGAACTTCGGGTTCCAATAATGTAATTTGTGAACTATAGCTATCCTAGCAGCACAATAAATAACATAATCATGACCAAAGTAATTGCCCATAGTTTATTTTCAGATTTTGATATCGACCTTTTTAAAGCAGGTAAACATTTTAAGTTGTACGAAAAATTAGGTTCACATGTAATGGAGGTTGATGGGGTAAAAGGTACTTATTTTGCTGTCTGGGCCCCAGCGGCAAGATCCGTATCCGTAGTAGGGGATTTTAATAACTGGTATGAAGGGGAACACCATTTAAATGTAAGATGGGACGGAAGTGGTATCTGGGAAGGATTTGTCCCGGATTTAGGTGCGGGCACCCTGTACAAATACCTAATTCATTCTACCAATCACGGGGTAGTAACAGAGAAAGCCGATCCGTTTGCCCGAAGTTGTGAGCATCCCCCCATGACGGCTTCCATTATTTGGGAAGCAGATTACAAGTGGAAAGATACCGAATGGATGCGGACAAGAAAGGATAAAAATGCTCTGGACAAGCCATATGCTGTCTATGAGGTGCATTTAGGATCATGGAAACGCAAGGATAATAACGATTATTTAAGCTACGTAGAATTGGCTAAGGATCTGGTGCAATACGTAAAGGAAATGAATTTTACCCATGTAGAATTTATGCCGATTATGGAGTACCCATACGACCCTTCTTGGGGATACCAATTAACAGGCTATTTTGCTCCTACTTCCAGATTTGGAAAGCCCGAAGAGTTTAAACTATTGGTAGATGCCCTTCATCAAAATGGAATAGGGGTTATTTTGGATTGGGTACCCTCGCATTTTCCCGAGGATGCCCACGGACTTGGTTTTTTTGACGGTTCCCATCTTTATGAGCACCCAGATAGTAGACGGGGATATCACCCAGACTGGAAGAGTCTAATTTTTAATTATGGTAGAAACGAGGTGCGTGCATTTCTGATCAGTAATGCCATGTTTTGGCTAGATCAATTCCACGCCGATGCCCTACGTGTAGATGCCGTGGCCTCCATGTTGTACTTGGATTATTCCAGGGAAGACGGACAGTGGGAGCCCAATATATACGGGAATAATGAAAACTTGGAGGCAATATCCTTTATTAGGGAACTGAACGAAACTGTTTATTCCAACTTTGAGGGCATACAGATGATCGCCGAGGAATCTACCTCCTTTTCAATGGTTTCCAAGCCAGTAAATATGGGGGGGCTTGGTTTTGGAATGAAATGGATGATGGGCTGGATGCACGATACCCTGGAATATTTTAAAAAGGAACCCATATACAGAAAGCATCATCAAAACGATCTGACCTTTAGTGCTACCTATGCCTTTACAGAGAATTTTATGTTGCCCTTTTCCCATGATGAAGTAGTATATGGAAAACAATCCCTGTTGTATAGAATGCCTGGTGATGAATGGCAGCGCTTTGCAAATCTTAGATTGTTGTTTGGGTATATGTACACCCACCCAGGGGCAAACTTAATTTTTATGGGAGGCGAATTTGGCCAATCTTCCGAGTGGAATTTTCAGAAAAGCCTGGATTGGCATTTACTGGAATATGATTTTCATAGCGGGATTCAAAAATTGGTCAAGGATTTAAATAATCTATACCAAAGCCACCCTGCATTATACGAGAGACAATTTAGCTCTGAGGGATTTCAGTGGATAGATTACGGGGATGCCGAAAATTCTGTTCTAACCTATATTAGAAAGGGTCACGATAGTAAAAAAGACCTGTATATAGCCTGTAATTTTACGCCTGTTCCAAGGGAGAAATATAGAATGGGCATACCCAAAACCGGACAATTAAAAGAGGTTTTTAATAGCGATGATACCAAATATGGCGGTAGCGGTATGAAAAATGGAGTGCTAAAAACCACCAAAAAGACATGGCACGGTTATGAAAGGTCTGTTGAAATTACTATTCCGCCACTGGGAATAGTGGTTTTTAAATAATTTTCAGGGATTTAAACGTAATTGTTGGTAATTGCATGAATATCATTTTATTATTTGGATTGAAAGTAGTTTTTTTGTATTCCCTAAAATAACACAGCATGATTACCAATACCGAGCTTGAGTATAAAGGCAATTTATATCCCAACACAATAGTCGATTTCTACCGGGATACCGATAAGCTTTATTTTACTACTTCCAATGGCGTTATTTTGGAAATCACCATTTTGCGCGATAGTATTATTAGATTTAGATATGCTACCGAGAATATTTTTGAACCGGACTTTTCCTATGCTATCAGTGAGGATGTTAGTTTGGGATACAATGAACTGGAAGTAAATGAGACGCCTACCGAGTATTTGGTGCAGACGGCCAAACTTAAATTGCTTGTAGATAAAAAGACCTTGAGGACACAGATTTCGGACTTGGATGGGAAGATTATAAGTGAGGATGAACTTGGTTTTCACTGGGAAGAGAATTACGAGCACGGTGGCAATACGGTGAAAATGAGTAAAATAACCCAAAATGCCGAAAGTTTCTATGGTATGGGTGATAAGGCTACGCACTCTAACCTTAAAGGAAAGCGCGTTAGTAATTGGGTAACAGATCAATATGCCTATGGCAAGGATCAAGATCCGCTATACAAGGCAATTCCTTTTTTTATTGGCTTGCACAACAATAAGTCCTACGGTATTTTCTTTGACAATTCCTTTAGGACTTATTTTGATTTTGCACATGAGCGTAGAAATATTACAAGCTTTTGGGCAGATGGGGGAGAGATGAACTATTATTTTATCTACGGCCCCAAAATGGACCAAGTGGTTAAATCTTATACCAACTTAACCGGTACTCCTGAATTGCCTCCAATGTGGGCCATGGGGTACCATCAATCCAAATGGAGTTATTATCCTGAAAGCAACGTGCGGGAGATAGCGGCCAATTTTAGAAAGTTAAGGATACCCTGCGATGCTCTTTATCTGGACATTGATTATATGGACGGCTTTCGCTGTTTTACCTGGGATAAGTCGCGCTTTCCAGATCCTAAAAAAATGATTTCGGATTTGGAAGAGGATGGGTTTAAGACGGTGGTCATGATAGATCCGGGTATCAAGATCGATAAGGATTATTGGGTGTATCAGGAAGCGGTTGAGAATGATTACTTCTGTAAACGCGCCGATGGTCCTTTTATGAAGGGTAAGGTTTGGCCAGGGGAGTGTAATTTTCCTGATTTTACCAACCCTGATGTCAGGGAGTGGTGGGCAGAGCTCTATAAGGAAATGATGTCCGAGACTGGGGTACATGCCGTATGGAACGATATGAATGAGCCAGCGGTAATGGAGGTGCCTACCAAAACGGCCCCATTGGATACCAGGCATAACTATGATGGGCACCCCTGTTCGCATAGGAAAGCGCATAACATCTACGGTATGCAGATGGTTAGGGCAACCTATGAAGGAATAAAAAAATATGTCTACCCAAAAAGACCATTTGTTATAACTAGGGCCGCCTATGCCGGAACCCAACGGTTTGCTTCTACTTGGACAGGTGATAACGTGGCAACCTGGGAGCACTTGTGGATAGCCAATGTACAGGCGCAGCGCATGTGTATGAGCGGATATTCGTTTGTAGGATCGGATATTGGTGGTTTTGCAGAACAGCCCAATGGGGAATTGTTTGCCAGATGGATACAACTGGGGGTTTTTCACCCCTTCTGTAGGGTGCATTCCAGTGGTGATCACGGAGATCAGGAGCCTTGGTCTTTTGACAATGAGGTGACTGATATTGTGCGGAAATTTATTGAGATTCGGTATCAATTGCTTCCATACCTCTACACCATGTTCTACAGGTATTCCAAGGACGGGATCCCAATGTTAAAATCCTTGGTACATTATGATCAAGAGGACCATCAGACCCATTTTAGGACCGATGAGTTTATTTTTGGGGAACAAATATTGATCTGCCCAGTGCAGGAACCCAATGCGCAAGGAAGGAGAATGTATATACCTAGGGGAACTTGGTACAATTATTGGACCGATGAGGTAGTACAGGGGGGTATGGAGAAATGGGTCGTGGCCAGTTTGGACAAAATACCCTTCTTTGTAAAGGAAGGTGCTATAATTCCCAAATATCCCATTCAACAGTATGTAGGGGAATTGGAAATTGAAGAACTGCAATTGGATGTCTATTATAAGAATGGCGTGGAGACTTCTACTGTTTATGAGGATGCCCAGGACGGTTATGATTATAAAAAAGGTAGGTACAGTCTTAGGAACTTCAATTTTAAGGGGAAAGAGAAAGAGTTGGTAATCAATCAATTTAAGGATGGTAGCTTTATAACTTCCTATAAAACCTTTAAGCTAAATTTTCATGGGTTGCCCTTTAAAATGAAAAAAATACAGGTAGACAACGAAACGGTGGACTTGAAAGACGTGAAGTTAAACGGTTCCAATAATATTCAAATAAGCAAGGATTTTACTGTTTTGCACATTATTGGAGCGTAATTTTTTTGTAATTTTCGTTGAACAAACACAAAATGAAAAGATGAAAAAAGTTGTAATGATATTAGTGGTTTTTATGGCGGTAATAGCCTGTAAGACCAACCCTTTTACCGGGCAGAAAGTATTGAACTTTTATCCCAATAGTCAAATTTTTCCAACGGCTTTTGCCCAATACGATCAATTTCTTGAAGAGAATAAGGTCATTACCGGTACAGAAGATGCCAGGATGATCACCAAGACGGGCCAACGCATTGCGGCGGCGGCCGAACGTTGGTTAACGGCCAATGGCTATCCGGGGTACTTACAGGATTATAAATGGGAATACAATCTTGTGAACGATGAAACGGTCAACGCTTGGTGTATGCCAGGGGGTAAAATTGTTTTTTATACGGGGATCCTTCCCATTTGTCAGGGAGAAACCGGTGTTGCTGTGGTAATGGGCCATGAGGTGGCGCACGCTTTGGCCGACCATGGGGCCCAGAGAATGAGTGCAGGTACCTTACAGCAGTTGGGGGCCGTGGCGGGCAATGTGGCTATTCAGGACGAGCAAAAAAGAAATATCTTCAATCAGGCCTATGGTATTGGATCGCAGGTAGGGGTAATGTTGCCCTTTAGCCGTAGCCATGAAACAGAAGCAGATAGAATAGGCTTGCAGATCATGGCCATTGCAGGATATAATCCTGATGAGGCTGCGGAACTATGGAAAAGAATGAAGGCCAATAGTGGTGGTTCAGCTCCACCGGAGTTCTTAAGCACCCACCCTTCCAATGATAACCGTATTGCCAATCTAAGCCAATGGGCGCCCTTAGCGAAAGAGGAAGCAGCCAAATTTGGTGTTACCTCTTTTGAGTAATGACCCGTACGTTTAATTAATTAGGATTAAAAAACAAAAGGGAAGCTGTTCTCAAAAGACAGCTTCCCTTTCTGTATTATATATGGCCAGAACATTTTTAAATAAGGGTAGCAAGAAATTATTAAACGCATGGGCATTTTATGACTGGGCCAATTCTGTGTACAGCCTGGTAATTACCTCCGCTATATTTCCTATTTTTTATGGAGCCCTTTTTAGGGTGGCCGGGATAGAGAAGGTGGTGGTTTTTGGAGGAGAAATTGCGCGGGCGCCACTCATTAGTTACGTTACCTCGGCAGCCTTTTTGTTGGTGGCCCTTATTACGCCACTTTTGTCCGGTATAGCCGATTATTTAGGAAACAAAAAGGTCTTTATGAAATTGTTCTGCTACCTGGGGGCCATATCTTGTATAGGTCATTATTGGTTTTCTTTAGAGCATATATACTACAGCCTTATTTGTTATTTTCTTGGGTTGGTAGGATTTTGGGTGAGTATGGCTTTTTATAATTCTTATTTGCCCGATGTGGCCAATTATGAACAGCAAGATGCCATTAGCGCCAAAGGGTTTTCCCTGGGATATATTGGAAGCGTTATTTTGCTGCTTTTTAATTTGGCTATGGTTATGAAACCTGGATTATTTGGTTTGGAATCCGATGCTGATGGGGTAGCCGAAATAAAGGCAATGAAATACTCCTTTATTACGGTGGGTATTTGGTGGATGGGGTTTGCCCAATACACCTTCTATGTACTGCCCAAAGGCTATAAAAAGGAGGGTGCAAGAAAGAATGTTGTTCTCAATGGTTTTAAGGAATTATACAGTGTATGGCAGGAGCTAGCTGGGCAAAGACGTTTAAAACGTTATTTAGGTGCCTTTTTTGTGTATAGTATGGCCCTGCAGACCGTTATGCTAATAGCTACCTATTTTGGGGAGGAAGAAATAAAATGGAATTCGGATTCTGAAAGGACCACTGGACTTATTGTTAGCATTTTGCTTATACAGCTGGTGGCTGTTTTAGGAGCTACCCTTACGGCAAAAGCCTCCAAGGTATTTGGTAATATTGGGACGCTTATTGTTATCAATATACTTTGGGTGTTTATCTGTGTCTATGCCTATTTTTTAATTACACCTCTGGATTTCTATATAGCCGCTGGTTGTGTGGGTATGGTAATGGGAGGTATACAGGCACTTTCCCGCTCTACGTATTCCAAATTTTTGCCAGAAACCACTGATACGGCTTCTTTCTTTAGTTTTTATGATGTGGCCGAAAAAATAGGTATTGTTATAGGTACTTTTCTATATGGTTTTGTAGCGCAATATTCAGGTAGTATGCGATATGCCATCATCCTATTGGGACTGTTCTTTTTGGTGGGAGCCTTTCTGTTGACCCGAGTGAACCATGGCAGTTCCAATTAGAGATCGAAAGTTTGGAAGTTATTGGATGGGGTGAGTTTTCATGGTGAAACCTTGTAAAATTTTATCGATATTCAGCTTTGCCGAAGATGTTCACTAGTTTTTGATAGCGGTTTCATTAAAAAATAGCTCTTAATATAGATGGTTTTGTTTGCTCCAGTCCCTACGGCATACTGTTTGTTCTAGAGCCAATAGTGCAGTGGTTTAGTGTTGTTGATTTAGGGTTTATGGTTGTTTTCTTGTAAACGATATGCCGCCATATTCACTGTTCAGGTATACATTGTTTTGACTGTCCCTGCTACCGTGGTAGCCTTGGTAATAGTTTTCGTTGGATTCTTCTTTGTTTACCTGAATGTTAAAGTAATCCTTACCGCTGACCCCGGCATATTCAGTTTGTATTTCAAAGTTGAAGTGATACTCCGGGGAGTAACCGATCTTGATCCCGGTATATTCAGTTGTAATCTGCAGATTTTTCGCATCAAAAGCCATTTCATCAATTTTTACAGCCCCATAACTGGCCCTAATGTTTACATTGCCATGTACAATACCCAGCCTTACGTTAATGTAATCGCCATTGCCTTCAACGTTTGCGGCTTCCCCAATTTCCAATTTTCCATAATCACTAACATAGGAAAGGTTTTTCATTTTCAGGACTGCCGCATTGGTGTAATCGGCATGTATATCCAAATTCCCGGCCTCCTCCACGGTAAAACCGGAATAGTCTGCGGAGATACGGCCACTATTAATGTATCCTATGGTAGATTTAGAGGTATAGTCAAATGATAATTGGTTGTTTCTACCGTGAAGCTCCCCTATGTCCAACCTACCATAATCACAACTTATTTTGGCATGTCCGTCTATTCTGTCCAAGAATATTCCTCCGTAGTCATTGCTTAAGTTTACACTGTTCTTTATGGGGAGTTTTACTGTGTAGTTCACCTCCATGTTTACTTTGCTGCTCCGGCCCCAATTCCAGCCCCAGCTACTTTTTTCCTTACTAAAGATTGTGGTAGCGGATACTAGATGGCTGCTCCCTTCAAAATCTACTGTAATGCCTTCTAATTTGCGTGCCACCTTTTCTTCATTATCACCATTGGTTTTAATGTTAACTTCAATGCTGATCGTATTTTGGTCCCAGGAAGATATGTTTAGGTTGCCATAACTATTTTTTATTTTTAACAAGGCGTCGGGATTTACCTTGAACTCTTTTTTAATGGTTTTTTCCTTTGTGTATTTTCCACGGGGTAGCGTATTGTTGGCCCAGGAGAATACTGGTGTAAGCAGTATTATGGCAATAATATATTTAAATGGTACTATTTTCATTTTCGTAGTTTTTTAAAATTTTTATCTCTTCTATTTCCTCCAATACCTCGTTTAAAAGGTCTATTCTTGTTTGGAAATTGGTTATCATGGCACTTAGAATAAGTTTGCTATTGCCACCCTGCAGTAAATCCTGTTGCATCTTTTGGTAATCCTTGTCCAGTTTTTTTAATTGAAACATGGTATCCGCGATTATCTTTTCTGTTTCCGGACTGCTTTCATTTTGCATTTTTTTTACCTGATCTTCAATAATATTTGCAAAATAATACTCGGTATTCGCCGCTTCTGGGGAGATATCGGATAACTGCTCGTTTATGCTAGCTGGCGCATTAAAAAAATAGAGTCCTATGGAACAAAACAATAGGAGAGTAGCGGCAACAGCCAAGGACTTCCACCTATTGAAACTTCTATTGGAGTCGGATTTGACGGGGCTGTGGGATTCCAATTTTGCCAAAAACCTTAAATCGTGTCCATCCCGCGGTTCTTCAAGGTCAAAATTGCCTTCCAACTTTTTAAATAAATGCTCTATCGGGTCATTATGCATTGTACACCATATTTAATTTTTTCCTTAAACTTTCTTTGGCCCTAGATATCATTGTCCTGCAATTGGCATAGCTAATATTCATAATCTGGCATATTTCTTCATAATCATAGCCTTCAATAAGATGTAAAGTCAATGAAATTCTATAATTGTCATTTAGCTGTTTCATGGTGTCCATTACCTTTTGAGCTTTTAGCTGGACCTCTACATTATCCGAAACATATACTTCGTTGTCCTCTATCTTATACATCATGTTCTGTATGTCCACCTCCTGTCTTTTTATTTGTTTGCGGTATTCATGGATGCTATTGTTTACCACAATTCGCTTTAACCATGCACCAAACGATACTTCTCCCTTAAAGGAATCCAATTTGGTAAGGGCACTCAGAAAGGATTCTTGCATTACATCTTCGGCCACGGCACTATCTCTTACAATCCTATACGAAACATTGTACATGCCACGGTAATAGCGGTTGTATAGTTCCAGTTGTGCAGTTCTATTGCCCTTAAGGCACAGTGGTATCAATGTGTTGGTATGTAATTTCTTTTGACTCAAAAAGGGATTACTTTGCTTAATAGATACAGTAATTTAGGGAATGTTACAGTTTATTTATAAAAAGTTTGTGTTGGTTGGCATAGGAATTGCCTATTATATGGTGAAAAGGAAGTAGTAGAATCCTTAAATTCCTGAAATTAAAGGGGAACCACAGGATTTCAACAATAAAAATAAATATAGTTTCTGTTTTTAAATGACAGAATGACCGAAATTAGGATATGAGTAAAATAAAAAACATACAATTTGACACTATGTCATTGCATGGGATTGATGAAGATGCAGAGTTAATTCCGTTGATGACCCCTGAGGATGAAGAGGAAATAAACAATGAAAAGTTGCCCAATACGCTGCCTATATTGCCATTGAGGAATACGGTACTCTTTCCTGGCGTAGTGGTTCCAATCACTGCTGGCAGGGATAAGTCCATTAATCTTATCAAGGATGCCAATAATGGCTCCAAGGTAATTGGGGTGGTGTCCCAGAAGGATGAGGAGACCGAAAACCCTGGTATCAAAGATATCAATACCCTGGGGACAGTAGCCAGGATACTTAGGGTTCTTCAAATGCCCGATGGCAATACCACGGTGATTATCCAGGGTAAAAAGAGGTTTGAGGTTGCCGAGGTGCTTACGGAAAAGCCTTATATCACTGCAACTGTGAGGGAGACCAATGAGGTGAGACCTCCAAAGGACGATAAGGAATTTAGGGCCATTATCGACTCTATAAAGGAGCTGTCCCTTCAGATAATTAGGGATAATCCCAATATTCCTAGTGAGGCTTCCTTTGCTATAAAAAATATTCAAAGCGATTCTTTTTTGATAAACTTTGTATGTTCCAACCTTAATTTAGGTGTTCAGGACAAACAAGAACTCTTGGAAATAGAAAGTCTTCAGGATCGGGCTTTGGCCACCCTTAAATATATGAACATTGAGCTTCAGAAGTTGGAATTGAAAAATGATATTCAGTCCAAGGTGCGTAGTGATATGGATCAACAACAAAGGGAATACTATCTTCATCAGCAGATGAAAACCATCCAAGAGGAATTGGGGGGCTTGTCCTATGAGGAAGAGGTGGATGAGATGAGGGCAAAAGCCAAAAAGAAAAAGTGGAGCAAGAATGTTGCGGAGCACTTTGAAAAGGAATTGGCAAAAATGCAGCGGATGAATCCCCAAGTGGCCGAGTATTCTATTCAGCGCAACTATTTGGACCTTTTTATAGATCTTCCATGGAACGAATTCTCCAAGGATAGGTTCGATCTAAAAAGGGCGCAAAGAATTTTGGACAGGGATCACTATGGCTTAGAGGATGTTAAGCGAAGGATAATAGAGTATTTGGCCGTTCTTAAGTTGAGGAATGATATGAAATCGCCTATCCTCTGCCTGTATGGACCTCCAGGGGTAGGTAAAACTTCCTTGGGTCGATCGGTGGCAGAAGCATTGGGAAGGGAGTATGTGCGGATTTCACTTGGAGGATTACGGGATGAGGCCGAGATACGGGGACACCGTAAGACATATATTGGTGCCATGCCCGGTAGGATTATTCAAAGCCTTAAAAAGGCCGGTAAGTCCAACCCGGTTTTTATACTGGATGAAATAGATAAACTTTCCAATAGCCACCAGGGAGATCCCTCTTCGGCTATGTTGGAGGTTTTGGATCCGGAACAGAACAATGAGTTTCACGATAACTTTTTGGAAGTAGGGTATGATCTGTCTAAAGTAATGTTTATAGCTACGGCTAATAACCTTTCCCAAATACAGCCCGCATTAAGGGATAGGATGGAGATCATAAATGTAACGGGCTACACTATTGAGGAAAAAGTGGAAATCGCTAAAAGACACCTATTGCCAAAACAATTGAAGGAGCATGGTTTAACCGTGAAAGACCTTAAGATAGCCAAGCCACAATTGGAGAAAATTGTGGAAGGTTATACTAGGGAGTCCGGTGTTAGGTCCTTAGAGAAGCAAATTGCCAAAATGGTGAGACATGCCGCCAAATCCATTGCCATGGAGGAAGCGTATAATCTAAAAGTTTCCTTTGAAGATGTGGAAAAGGTATTGGGGCCTGCCCGTATGGAAAGGGACAAGTATGAGAATAACGAAGTGGCAGGAGTGGTCACAGGTTTGGCCTGGACCAGTGTTGGGGGTGATATCCTCTTTATAGAGTCTATCCTTTCCAAGGGTAAAGGAAACCTTACCATTACAGGTAACTTAGGTAAGGTAATGAAAGAATCGGCCACCATAGCCATGGAGTATATTAAATCCAATTCGGATAGATATGGTATAGAATCCGAGGTTTTTGATAAATATAACGTACATATCCACGTTCCGGAAGGAGCTACGCCTAAGGATGGTCCCAGTGCAGGGATCACCATGTTGACCTCCTTGGTGTCTCTATTTACGCAGAAGAAGATTAAAAAGAGTTT
>CAXAVP010000100.1:0-14051 GCA_963972175.1 uncultured Arenibacter sp. | reverse complement strand
TGCAGCTCAAGTATCCGCTTATTGGAGAGGTCCGGGGTATGGGGCTATTATGGGGAGTGGAGCTGGTAAAGCACAGGAAAACAAAGGAAAAGGCCATTGACGAGGCCGAAAAGGTAATGTATGAGTGTTTAAAACGAGGACTTAGTTTTAAGGTGTCGGCAGGGAATGTCCTGCAATTATCTCCAGCGCTTACCATTAGCCGAAAGGAGCTGAATAAAGCCTTAAATATTTTGGATGAAAGTTTGGCGGCTATATCATCCTAATACATAAACAGCAAATTATATTGATCATATTTTTACATAAACACTAAATATAAGTAAATGAAAATAAAAAGTGCAATAGTATTGTTTGTGGCCATGACATATCATTTTATTGGATTGGCCCAAAGTGTTCAAGAAGAACTACTGGTTCAACCCTACCTACAGGATGCTGAGCCCCATTCCATTAAGGTAATGTGGGAAACCTCCAAGGGAGAGGAAAGCGTTGTGGAGTGGGGGACAACCCCAAAATTGGGTAAAAAGACCAAGGGAATTGCGTACGACATCAATTTTAGCGAATCCAGGGTCCATGAAGTGAAAATCCAGGGTTTGGAACGCTTTACGGAATACTATTATAGGGTAAAAACAGGCAAGATAAGGTCGGACATTTTCCAATTTAAGACCCCTCCCTTTGCCAGTGATAATGAGTCCTTTAAAATAGTGGCCATGAGCGATATGCAAATAGACCATAATAACCCTGATAAATTCTCCGAAGTGGTCAATGATGGCATTTTGAAATATATGGAAAAGGAGTTTGGTGGCAATCTGCCCAGTAACTTGGCCATGGTTATGATACCGGGCGATTTGGTAGAGAACGGAACCAAGTATTATCAATGGAAAGAACATTTTTTTAATCCAGCCGAAAAATTGTTTTCCCAAGTGCCCGTATATCCCGTACTGGGGAACCACGAGAAAAATTCGGTCTTTTATTTTAAATACTTTAGCCTTCCAGAAAACGGTACCCCAGCATATGCCGAGCACTGGTGGTATAAGGATTATGGCAATACTAGGATAATTGGGCTCAACTCCAACGATGGCTACAACAACAGTAGGGATCAGTACGAATGGCTTAAAAAGCTTTTGGATGATACGGCGGAAAATGAGGAGGTAGATTTTGTGTTTGCACAATTGCACCACCCACATAAATCGGAATTGTGGATTCCAGGAGAGGAAGACTTTACAGGAAAGGTGGTGGCCCTTTTAGAGGCCTTTACCACGAAGACTGGCAAGCCCAGTATTCACTTTTTTGGGCATACCCACGGCTATTCTAGAGGGCAGTCCAAAGATCATAAGCACCTGTGGATCAATGTGGCCTCGGCAGGGGGTGCCATAGATAACTGGGGCGAATTTGAAGGTAGGGACTATGATGAATTTACCGTAACCCAAGACGAATACGGCTTTGTTATGGTGGAAGTTGATGCCAGTCAGGAAGATCCCAAATTTACCATTAAGAGGATTAGTCAGGGCAATAGGATAAAGGAGCGTAACAATGAGCTTAGGGATAGTATAGTAATCTATAAAAACGAAAGAAAGCCAAGTGCTCCCAAGGCCATTTCCCCAAATGAGGAAACGGTAAGTTTTACGGGTACCGTCCTTAAGGCAGGAACCTTCAATAGTGACTTTAGCAATGCTTTCCATGCGGCTTCACATTGGCAGATAAGTGTAAGCCCCGATTTTGAAAAGCCCATTTTTGATAGCTGGAAACAATATGAAAATTGGTACTACAAGGAAAATAGACAAAAAGACGATGATCTCACGGATGAGAAATCCAATAGACTAAAGCCCAACACTACCTATTATTGGCGAGTGCGGTACCGCGATCAAAACCTTAACTGGAGCAACTGGTCCAATACGGCCAGCTTTAAGACCAACAATTAATTAATGTTCATAAAAAGTAAAGAAATGAAGAATACCGTTACCACCGTTTTATGTGTAATGCTTTTTGGTTTTTTGGGCCCACTTGTAGCCCAGACCAAGGAGGCTCCCAATGTAATATTGATTACGTTGGATGGCTTGAGGTGGCAAGAGCTCTTTAGCGGGGCCGATCCCTTATTGGTGGCCAATAAAACCTATGTTGGGGATACTACGGCCTTAAAATCCCACTTCTGGGACAATGATCCAGAAAAGCGCCGGGCGCTTTTGATGCCATTTTTTTGGAATGAAGTGTCCAAAATGGGCCAATTGCACGGGAATAGGACAAAGGGCAGCAAGGTAAATTTAACCAATAGTATGTGGTTCTCCTACCCTGGATATAATGAAATTCTCAGCGGTAGTGCAGACGATAAGCGTATTAGCAGTAATAGCAAAATAAACAATCCCAATAAGACCATATTGGAAAGGGTAAACAACTTATCGGCCTATAAGGGTAAAGTGGCCGCTTTTGGCAGTTGGGACGTATTTCCGTTTATCGTTAACGAAGAGCGTTCGGGAGTGCCGGTAAATGCCGGATTCGACCTGGCCGAGGGTGCTGACCTGACTCCTCGTGAGGAGTTTTTGAATCAGCTACAGCCCCAAATACCCAGCCCTTGGGGATCGGTAAGGCTAGATGCTTTTACACATCACTATGCTTTGGAGCATATGAAAAAGAATCGACCTAAATTGTTATATATTTCCTATGGGGAAACCGATGATTTTGCCCATGATGGGGACTATGAGGCCTATTTAAAATCGGCCAACAATACAGACGGATTAATCAAGGAATTGTGGCAGTTTGTACAAGGTGATGATTTTTATAAAGGCAATACCACATTTATAATTACTACAGACCACGGACGTGGAACCCAACCTCTCAATACTTGGAAAAGCCATGGGGGAGACATTAAAGGTGCGGATGAGGTATGGTTGGTGGCATTTGGAAAAGGGGTTAGCCCTCAGGGCGAAATTACTTCCCAGGAACAGTTGTATACCAACCAAGTGGCCCCAACCGTAATTGAGAAATTGGGGGTAAGTCTAAAAAAGCCCGGGTTTAGCGCACAAGTTATTCCCCTTAATCAAAATTAGCTAGTACAAGGAAAACAAGTAAAAGGATTTTGATCTTAGGGATGAAGAACCCAATGGATTAAGGCTGTACACCCCCTTTTGTGGGGGTGCGGCAGCGTGATTAGGAATTGAATAAGAGCAAATGGCCCATAATCATTATTTTTACGACCTTTTAAAGTATAAAAAAAGACGGAATCTTGGGATGGTATTTCGCCCCTATCTACTTATAGAAAATCCTACATTGTAAGAAGGTTTATAGAGGATGCTCAATATTCTATCTCATTCCTAAAATGTAGACTACAAAATGCCCGTTTCCATTGATCCCCATGCTGGCGCGGGCGTAACGCTCGTGCCCTAAATAATATGTCCTTGAACATAATCTGGCCTAGGATATATGTTTTTACACTTCTGACAAAGAATGCGCCTCTACTTCTTGTTTAAAGCCTTCCAGGGTTTTTAGTCCTTGGGCCAATTGGGCCAAAATAGTATCCTTTTCATTTTTAAATGGGCTATTATGGTTTTTAAATAGTCCTTGGTAATAGTGAATTCCATCCTCTAAATTATGTATGAATTTGGACAAATACTTTTCTTGTTTGCTATTCATGCTTTCTTGGGATTCGGCAATTCTGTTCTTAAGGTATTCCAGATAAATTCCAAGTTCCTTAATAAATACATGGGGTCTATCGGTTCTGACAATAACATTGGCACGGCCGTAGATGTGGTCTGTCATTTCCTTAAGTGTCATTATTTTGGAAAAATAGGCCATATTGGGGCCGGGACAGATGGATACGCCTGGCCCTTCGGTCTTGGTATCCAGGCCATAGGCCAAGAGGGCAGAGGTGCCTAGCCCTACACAGGTACAGGATTTTTCCGTTATTTTATTGAATTTTGTGGTATAGTCCTTTTGGGACAAGCCCAATTCATCCAGTTCTTTTAGTTTTAAATGTTGGTACTGTCTTGATGCAGTACACAGCCCTTTGTCCGTATAATCCTTGTTCAGGGCCACAAATTTCTTTGGACAGGAACTTCCTGGTCTGTCCTTGTCTATATTTTTTAGTTTTTCGAGGTCTTTGGTGTTTCCACGTAGGTTATGGAACGGTATGCCCAAGGGGGAAATATCACTTAAGTAAAGATCTTTCTCCTTGGCCGCCACCAATTTTTCCAAGGTAGCCTTGTCCACGGTAGTGGCCTCCGGAACCAAAAGAAATGGGGTCCCCCATCCCACGGAATCTACCTTGTAGTGATCTATTAAAAATTGGTGTTCCTCAGCCGTGCCCACACCGCCTTGGGCAGTTATTTTTAAGGATAGATTATGCTTGGGCACACTTCGGCCCTTATGGGCAAGTGCGGGAATTAAAATGTCGTGAATTTCTTCTATATAAGCTTTTTTGTTGTCCCGGAACTGGGCCATGATGGGACCCATTAAGTAGCCATCTGTGGCAAAGGCATGTCCCCCGCAATTTAGTCCGGATTCTATACGGTACTCCGATACCCAAATTCCCTTTTTGGCCAAGAACTTACCCTGTATCAAGGCAGACCTATAGTCGCTGACCTTTAAGACTATTTTCTTTTTAATATGGCCGTTTTCATCCGGAAAGAAATCTTCAAAATTCTCCAGATAACTATAAAGTCGAGGATTCATCCCAGCAGACAATATTAGGGAGGAATTGAGGTCGCTCATGGCATATCCGCGCAAAGCGGCATGGGCATCTTTATATTCCGTGGGCAATTTGTCATTTTTTGAATAATTGTCCTTGTCCACCTTGGTCATTATATTGACATCTATACTACCCATGGACAAATTCTCCTTGGCCCATTTTTTTATCTCAATGGCATTGTAACTCCTGACAGTTATTTTTTCAAACTCTTCCTGTAAACGGGAAGTATGAGGTAAGAGACTTAAATATTCTTTAATTTCTTTACCTCTCTCATGGGCAGAATTAACTAGGTCCTCAAATTTTTTATGTGCCACATCATTGACCAGATTGAGGTAACCGCTTATTCTTTTTGCCCTAAAATCTTCAATCTTGTCCGAAATCTCTTGATATGGCAGCTCTAATTTTTCACAGTACATTTTCCGTAATTTTTCAATTAGGATGTCATCAACCAAAGAAATAACCGAATCCATGCCAAGATGGGATACTTTTAGGGGTGTGTCTATGGTAAATCCAATTCCCATTACGGGGATATGAAAGCTATGCTGTGTCATGATATCATTTTTTTTGTAGACCCTTGGCAATGGTTGCTATATGATATAGAAAATGTAGGTAAATACTGTTAGCCAAGGTCCATATTTGAATCAGCAAATTTTAGACGAAATGTGTTCTTAGAATATGATAATTGTCAGGAAATGGATAAAAGATAAATTCCGCTTATGAGCAGTTGGGAATTGGTTCCTGTTCCTAGGGGGGGTGGAGGCTTTTATTTTTGGTAATGTTAACATGAAGTTTAGTTAACTTCCAGACACTTTTTAATTGCCAATTTTGTTGTGAAAAGTTTGAGTTAGTATTAGTTTGAGTTAGTCTAGTTGAAAGGCTGGTGCATTGCATCAGCTTTTTTTTATTTCCTACCTAAACAAAATTAGAAATGCACCCAGTGCTGTTAGGACCAAGATCATTTTACGGTAAAATTGATCTTTAATGAGTTTTACCAATCGGATGCCTACAATAATCCCCAGTATAATGCCAGGTACTAGTTTAAGGTTAATAAGCAAGGTCTCTGGGGTGATGGTCTTCCATATAAAAATATGAAAGGGCAGTTTAAAAATGTTTACGATAAAAAAGAGCCAGGCGGCTGTTCCAATAAATTCGTTTTTTGGCAACCTCATGGCCAAAAAGTAAATGTTGGAAAAGGCTCCTGCTAAATTGCCTATCATAGTGGTAATACCCGCCATGGTACCAATAAAGCCTGCAAAGGCCCAATGTGTGGGCACATTTTTGGATTTTTTCCTATCCCACCAATACATCATAATAACGGTTCCCAGGATAATAATGGCCATGCCAATCTTGAAGATGGTCTCTGGTAAATCTTTTCCAATGGCCGTGCCTATCAAAATTCCCATAATCATCCAGGGCAAAAAAGCAATTATATATTTCCATTGGGCGTGTCTGTTGTAATAAATAACCGCAAAGGCATCGCCCAAGACTAATAAGGGCACAACCAGTCCCGTAGATTCCTTGGCACCAAAGGCCAATGCCATTAAAGTAACATTTATAATGGCGATTCCCTTGATGCCGGCTTTGGAAATTCCGATGACAAAAGCGGCGGTCAAGGCCAATATCCATGCCGTTGTAGTGATATTTGATGTTGTTAAGAGAAGCATTTGTAACATTTAGCGATGAAAGGGCAAAAGTATCCCAAAAAAAATTATCTTTAAATCTTAATTTTTTTATACCCTAGCAACTAATGGAATTAAGTACACTGGATTATGGTTTTATAATCGTTTTTTTCTCAATTGTTTTGTTTATCGGAATTTATGTTTCCAAGAAGTCGGGCGCTAGTTCGTCCGAGTATTTCCTTTCTGGAAGAACCATGCCATGGTGGCTATTGGGACTGTCAATGGTAGCAACTACCTTTTCTACCGATACCCCTAACTTGGTCACGGATATTGTACGTACCAACGGTGTATCCGGAAACTGGGTATGGTGGGCCTTTCTTTTAACAGGTTTACTTACCGTTTTTGTATATGCCAAACTTTGGAGGAAGTCAAACGTAAATACGGACCTCGAGTTTTATGAACTTCGCTACGGGGGTAAACCTGCTAGTTTCTTAAGGAAGTTCAGGGCTGTCTATCTGGGGGTAATATTTAATGTGATTACCATGTCGGCGGTTACTTTGGCGGCTATTAAGATAGGTGGTATCATGTTGGGCTTGGAACCTTGGGTCACCGTAATCAGTGCCGGTTTAATTACTGTGATCTTTAGTGCACTAGGTGGTTTTAAAGGGGTGGTCTATACCGATTTTCTATTGTTTTTTGTTGCCATGGGAGGCGCCATAGGAGCAGCCTACTATCTGGTAAACCTTCCTGAAGTGGGCGGTATACAAGCATTAATGGCCAATGAACATGTATCCGATAAGCTGGCTATTGTACCTGATTTTAGTAATACCAGTGCTTTAATAACCTTATTTATCATTCCCTTGGCCGTACAATGGTGGAGTTCTTGGTATCCGGGCGCGGAACCAGGAGGTGGAGGGTATATAGCGCAGCGTATGTTGGCGGCCAAAAACGAAAACCACGCAATTGGCGCTACCTTTTTCTTTAATATTATGCACTATGCCTTGCGCCCTTGGCCTTGGATATTGGTGGCCTTGGCCTCTTTAGTGGTGTATCCGGATGTGGCCAGTATACACGAGGCCTTTCCAAACGTGGCTGCTGACAAATTGGGCCATGACCTTGCGTATTCCGCCATGTTGACCAAGTTGCCAAGCGGATTACTTGGATTGGTATTGGCCTCTTTGATCGCTGCTTATATGAGTACTATCTCAACCCAGTTAAACTGGGGTTCCTCCTATATAGTATATGACTTTTACAAGCAACAGATCAACCCTAAAGCGACTGAAAAAAGATTGGTGGCCGTGGGTAGGATTTCCACTGTTGTACTAATGGTATTTAGTGCCACCTTGGCCCTGTTGCTACAAAATGCATTGCAATTGTTTGAGGTGTTATTGGTTTTTGGGGCAGGAACAGGACTTATTTTTATCCTAAGATGGTTCTGGTGGAGAATCAACGCTTGGAGTGAGATAACCGCTATGTTTGCCTCGGGGATTATTTCTATAGTCCTAAAATTAACGGCGGTGGGTACCTTCTTGTTCGATGCAGAAACTGGCTTACTTCCTGATTGGTCGGAATATCCATTTGTAGTGGTAGTAACCACTGTTATTTGGTTGGGAGCTACCTTTATGACCCAGCCCGAGTCCAAGAAGGTATTACAAGGCTTTTACAGAAAAATACAACCGGGAGGTCCAGGTTGGTCCAAGGTAATCAAGGATGCTGAAAAAGAAAATGTTGAGATTGTGAATACCAAGGAAAAATGGAGTGTTCCTTCTGGGATAACAGCCATGATATTGGGCTGCATATTAATTTATTCCTGCATGTTTGCTACCGGCTATTGGATTTATGGAAAAACAACCAATGCGCTCATATTAACGGTTGTGGCTGCAGTATCCGGCTTTTTGTTGGCAAGAGCTTGGAATAAGATGAAAGACCATATTTTATAGGAGTATGGATTAGTGGACAATAAACATAGGAGCCATGAATATACAGAATAGGATTGTGTCTGTAGACATCTTTAGGGGTATTACCATTGTCTTGATGATTTTGGTAAATACCCCTGGAACATGGTCTAATGTATACGCCCCTTTTCTACATGCAAAATGGCATGGGTATACTCCTACCGATTTGGTTTTTCCTTTCTTTTTGTTCATTGTGGGCTGTTCCATTGTTTTTGCCTATCAAAATAAACCCATAGACGGGAGTACCTACAAGAAAATAAGCATACGGGCCCTAAAACTAATAGGATTGGGGTTGTTTTTGGGGGCTTTTACTATTCATTTCCCCTTCTTTAAGGATTTTGAGAATATTAGGTTCCCTGGGGTGCTTCAGCGTATAGGGGTGGTTTTTTTCTTTGCTTCCATTCTGTTTCTTAATTTTAATTGGAAGGTGCTTGTTGGCCTTTGTGCCTTTCTATTGGTGGGTTATTGGTTGTTATTGGGCTATGTTCCGGTAAACGGAATGGCGCCTACATTTGAACGGGCTCCCAACAACTTGGCCAACTACTTGGATGTTCAGGTGTTTGGCTCCCACAGCTTCAAACCAGATTATGATC
This sequence comes from uncultured Arenibacter sp., assembly GCA_963972175.1. GTDB lineage: Bacteria > Bacteroidota > Bacteroidia > Flavobacteriales > Flavobacteriaceae > Arenibacter. The sequence continues at coordinate 5,209 of CAXAVP010000100.1, read as the reverse complement.
CCGAGGGGCTGCTGAGTACATTGCCATCTATAGGCACTGCCTTATTGGGTATTTTTACGGGTCTTATTTTGCGCTCAAAGAGGTTTAAGAAAGAGTTGATTTTGTTTGGTATAGGGCTTGCATTGTTGCTCTTGGGGTATTTATGGGATATTGTTTTTCCTATAAATAAGGCACTATGGAGTAGTAGCTTTGTACTGGTTACCGCTGGCTGGGCCAATATTGTGCTGGCTCTAATCTATTATATGTCCGATGTAAAGGGAATTAAGTTTGGAAGTATTTTTAAATACGCTGGTTCCAATGCCATTGTTTTGTACTTTCTTTCCAGCTTTACCGCCAAGATAATGGGAATGATCAAAATAGGTGAAGGTACTTCCTTGCACGCTTGGCTGTTTAAGAGTATATATGTTCAAGATTCCTTGCCAATGGAAACCTCATCCTTATTATATGGCCTCACAGTGGTCTCTTTTTATGTTTTCCTGGGCTATCTTCTAAATAGGAAAAAGATCTTTATTAAGGTTTAGGGCTATTGTCCGTCAAGTTTTAGTTTTTTTTATGCCGAAGTGGACACTGCCTAATCAGATGGCTGCATTTAATTTATTGCTTTAATCCAAATCGTGGAATTCAATATTATGGGGTAGTGTGTCTTCCAATTGATGGAAGTATGCGGAATTGGAGTTGTCCTTGGAAGAGAAGTAAATTTTTTCATTGTTTATTTTGGTTATTAGCAGGTAGGGTTGGGTGTTGGAGTTAAGGATCAATTTTACGGATTCACCCTGTTGGGTCCTAAAATACCCTTTCCTGGTGTCCCCTAATGCAAATCCGTTGGATTTGGATGCTATTTTTGGCAATGTATTGGTGAGGCCAATAGATTTTATATCAGCTGGCCCAAGGGTTTCACCATATACTCCCTGGAATTCAATTTTATTTTGGGTTATCTGGAGGTTGCTTTCCATTAGCCCCATTGCTAACAGCCCTATAATAAGGACAAGGGTAGCTATAAGGATAAAGATGCCAATTTTATTCCATTTGTTTTGTTTTCCTGTCCAATAGGTATTGCTCTTTTGTATAAAGAAAATATAGGCAATAATAGGATAGACGCCTAGAAATATTCCACTTGCCGTTTCGCTAATCCCATAGTGCAATAAGAGGCCCAGTATTAATAATGATAATCCTAGGGCAACGTGAAATTTTCTAAAATAAGGAAGATATTTTTTTAGATCCAAATGCTTTCTTTCCTCTTCGTTCATGGTGTTGTAGCCAGATAAGAGGTACTTGACATTGATTTCGGTAAACAGAAATCCAATGCCTATAAAGAGCAGGCTAACTCCCAATAAGGTGTAGAGCATCATGATAGATAATTTTTATAAGGTAGCCTTGTGTACCTTGGTGCTTAAAGAAATGCTATGCCAATTATTAGTACATAAGGTACTAATTTCTTAGCTCCAATAACCTGGATACATATTTTCCTACCACATCAAATTCCAAGTTGACCCTTGTGCCCACCTTGTAATTTTTAAATCGGGTGTGCTCAAAGGTATATGGGATGATGGCAACGCTAAAATTGTATTTTTGGGAATCCACAACGGTCAAGCTGGTGCCATCTATGGTAATGGAGCCTTTCTCAATGGTCACATTACTTAGTTGGGGGTCATATTCAAAGGTAAAAAACCAACTGCCGTCTTTTTCTTCAATTTTTGTGCAACGTCCGGTTTGGTCTACATGACCTTGAACTATATGTCCGTCCAATCTTGCGCCAAGCACCATGGCCCGTTCCAGGTTTACTCCTTCCCCTACTTCCAGATCCTCTAAATTGGTTTTTTGCAATGTTTCTTCAATAGCTGTCACGGTATATTGGTCGCCTTCTATTTTTACCACCGTTAGGCATACTCCATTATGGGCCACACTTTGGTCTATTTTTAATTCTTGGGTAATAGGGGATGCTATGGTGAGGTGAAGATTTCCGCCTTCTTGTTCCAATTTTTTTACTTCTCCCAAAGTTTCAATAATCCCAGTAAACATGTGTCGTTTTAATTAAGTAGTTTTGTGATGTAAATTTAGAGGTTTATTTCATATTAAACGAATACAGAATATGCAGGAAGCTGAAAAGATAAAATTGGGGATATCCATTGGGGATTTAAATGGTATTGGGTGCGAGGTAGTGCTCAGGACATTTGAAGATTCCCGTATGCTTGATTTTTGTACGCCTGTCATTTTTGCTTCCAATAAGGCCATTTCCCAACAAAAATCCGATTTGGGTGTGAGTGTTAATTTTAACGGTATACATGACGCCACAAATGCTATAGATGGCAAGATCAATGTGGTTAATGTGTGGAAGGAGCACGCTCCCATAAAGTATGGGGAGGCAACTGTAGAGAGTGGCAAGTACGCCTTAAAGTCGCTCCGGGCAGCAGTAGACGCTTTAAAAAATGGCGGGATAGATGTGTTGGTGACGGCCCCCATTAATAAGAACAATATTCAATCCGAGGAATTTAAATTTCCGGGCCATACTGATTTTTTGGCCCAAGAGCTGAAGGGTGAGAGCCTAATGTTCATGGTTTCGGACGGATTGCGGGTAGGCTTGCTTACAGATCACGTGGCAGTAAAGGATGTGGCGTCTACTATTACCCCTAAGCTAATTAAGTCCAAGATTACAACTATAGAGAATTCCCTGAAGATGGATTTTGGGATTAGAAGACCTAAGATTGCGCTTTTGGGCATTAATCCCCATAGCGGTGATAGTGGGGTAATTGGGAAGGAAGACGATGAGGTGCTTAAACCTGTGATCAAGGAAATGTCCGATAAGGGGCATTTGGTATTTGGGCCCTATTCGGCGGACAGTTTTTTTGGTTCTGATAATTATAGGAATTTTGATGCCATTTTGGCCGCATACCACGATCAGGGACTTATACCCTTTAAAACCCTGTCTTTTGGTAAAGGGGTAAACTTTACCGCCGGACTTGATAAGGTGAGGACCTCTCCAGATCATGGAACGGCCTATGAAATAGCAGGAAAGGGAAAGGCAGACCATAGCTCTTTTAAAGAAGCCGTGTTTGCGGCCTTGCATATCTTTAAAAATAGACAGGAATACAAGGGGCTCATTGCGAACCCTTTAAAGAAACAGAAGATGAAAAGATAATGCTGCTGCCCTGGGAAAGGGTAGGGTTTATAGTGCGTCTTTTCAGTGTTTTACGGGCTTTTGGGATGAAAATATTTATTTCGCCCCAATTGTTGCCTTTTTATAAAATAATAGTATCTTTGCACCCGCCTTTATACTGGCGGGTACGTTAAAACCAGTGTGGAACATGATGCAGCTTAAGGAGTATGATATTCCTTTTTCAGGACTGAAACAGGGAAAACACGAGTTTGAATATACTATTGACAATAAGTTCTTTGAGTCTTTTGAGTATGATGAGTTTAATGGTGCTAACATCGATTTGCATGTTACCCTGAACAAAATGAGTACCATGATGGAGTTGGAGATGCAGGCCAAGGGGACGGTAAACGTTAATTGTGACCTCACCAGCGAACCATATGACCAAGGCATAGAAGCCAATTTGGAACTGGTAATCAAATTTGGGGAGGAGTATAATGATGACAATGATGAGATATTGATAATTCCCCATGGGGAATTTCAGATCAATATTGCACAATACGCCTATGAGATGTTGGTGTTGTCAGTGCCCCAAAAAAAGACGCATCCAGGGGTTTTGGACGGCACTTTAAAATCAAATGTGTTGGACAGGCTGGAAGAACTTCAACCAAAAGAGACAAAGGAAGATAAAGAAGATATTGATCCCAGATGGGATGCTTTAAAAAAATTATTAACGGATAAATAAGTTTCATAATGGCACATCCTAAAAGAAAAATTTCCAAAACCAGAAGAGACAAGAGAAGAACGCATTACAAAGCAGTAGCTCCTACTGTGGCCCAAGATCCAACAACTGGAGAAATGCACTTGTTTCACAGAGCACACTGGCATGAAGGTAAATTATACTACCGTGGAGAGGTTTTGATAGACAAAACTGAGGAAGCAGTAGCATAATTTAGGCTAGTACAATATAATCTGGACTCCCACTTCTTAAGAGTGGGAGTTTTTTTATGAAGATGATATTAAAGTCAAAAACAGCTCGTTTTTAGACTCAAAGTCATAGAAAATCACTAATTTTCACAAATTTTCAAGTGTTTTTGAAGATTTATTGATAAATATCAAACTTAGATGGGCAAAGTAACATCGGCAATTACCGCTGTAGGGTCATACGTACCAGATTTTGTAATGACCAATAAGATTTTGGAAACTTTGGTTGATACCAATGATGAGTGGATTACCACCAGAACTGGTATCAAAGAGCGAAGAATCTTGAAAGGGGAGGGTCTGGGCACTTCCTATTTGGCAATCAAGGCTGCCGAACAGCTTTTGGAAAAGCGTAAATTGGATCCCAAAGAGATTGATATGGTTATCGTGGCCACGGCAACACCAGATATGATGGTTGCGGCAACAGCTGCCTATGTAGCCTCGGAAATAGGGGCAATAAATGCCTTTGCTTACGACTTGCAAGCGGCTTGTTCCAGTTTTTTATATGGAATGTCTACGGCCTCTAGCTATATTGAATCTGGCAGATATAAAAAAGTATTGCTTATAGGGGCCGATAAAATGTCCTCTATTATAGATTATACAGATAGGACTACCTGTATTATTTTTGGAGACGGTGCCGGAGCGGCTTTGTTTGAACCCAATGAAGAGGGACTTGGCCTACAGGACGAATATCTTAGGTCTGATGGGGTAGGAAGAAACTTCCTAAAGATGGATGCCGGTGGCTCTTTGCTTCCCGCCTCTGAGGAAACCGTTAAAAACCGTCAGCACTTTATTTATCAAGATGGGAAATCGGTATTTAAATTTGCCGTGACCAATATGGCCGATGCGGCTGCCAAGATCATGGAGCGCAATAATTTGTCGCACTCAGATGTGGATTGGTTGGTGCCACACCAGGCCAATAAAAGAATTATTGACGCCACATCCAACCGGATGGGATTGGACGATTCCAAGGTAATGATGAACATACAAAGATATGGAAACACTACATCCGCAACTTTACCGCTTCTTTTAAGTGACTACGAGAGTAAGTTAAAAGAAGGGGATAATTTGGTTTTTGCCGCCTTTGGAGGGGGTTTCACCTGGGGCTCTATTTATTTAAAATGGGCATACAATTCA
>CAXAVP010000099.1:0-14057 GCA_963972175.1 uncultured Arenibacter sp. | reverse complement strand
CTAAGCCCTATCTTTGTAATTTAGAATCAGTTTTAATAATGACTGAATAAGAATGATTTAGGATGAAATTAGACAAAAAAGACATATTAAAAGCGCTTGAAAATATAACCGTTCCCGGAGAGGGCCAAAATATGGTTGAAAGTGGTGCCGTAAAGAATATCATGATTTTTGGTGACGAGGTAGTGGTAGACCTTACCATTTCCAATCCAAGTTTACAGGCCCGTAAGAAAACCGAAGTGGAAATTTTAAAAGTAATCCATGAGCAGGTGTACAATAAGGCAAAAATTACGGTGAACGTAAAAGTAGACGCCCCAGTAAAACCCAAGACCAATGAGATAAAAGGTAAACCCATACCGGGCATTAACAATATTATTGCCGTAGCATCAGGAAAAGGAGGGGTTGGAAAATCTACGGTTACGGCCAACCTAGCCGTTACCTTGGCAAAGATGGGGTTTAAAGTAGGCCTATTGGATGCTGATATCTACGGTCCTTCCATGCCTATTATGTTTGATGTTGCCACGGAAAAACCATTGGCAGTAAACATAGAAGGTAAATCCAAAATGAAGCCTATAGAAAGTTATGGTGTTAAGATGCTTTCCATCGGGTTTTTCACCCAACCCAATCAGGCCGTAATTTGGCGTGGACCTATGGCAGCCAAAGCCCTTAACCAGATGATATTTGATGCCCATTGGGGAGAGTTGGACTTCCTACTCTTGGACCTACCTCCAGGCACCGGGGATATCCACCTAAGTATTATGCAGTCCTTGCCCATCACCGGGGCAGTGGTAGTGAGTACCCCACAGGAAGTGGCTTTGGCAGATGCCCGGAAAGGGGTAGCCATGTTTCAGCAAGATTCCATAAACGTTCCAGTATTGGGAATAGTAGAAAATATGGCGTATTTTACACCGGAGGAATTGCCCAACAATAAATATTATATTTTTGGAAAGGAAGGTGCCAAACATTTATCAGAAGACCTAAAGGTGCCATTCCTAGGGCAAATACCCTTGGTACAAAGTATAAGGGAAGCCGGAGACGTAGGAAGGCCTGCGGCGCTTCAAACGGCGACTCCAATAGAAAGTGCTTTTGAAGAACTTACAAAGAACGTGGTACAGGAAGTGGTAGGAAGAAATAAGAGCCTCCCGCCAACAGAGGCTATAAAAATAACAACAATGGCAGGTTGTTCGGCTGTTAAAAAGAAATAACTATGACATCGATAGAAATAAAAAACAACGTGGAAAAGGCGCTGGAGGAAATCCGTCCCTTTTTGCAAAGTGATGGCGGGGATATCTCCCTGATTTCCATTGACAACGATACTTCCGTAAAAGTTAAATTGGAAGGGGCTTGTGTAGGCTGTTCCGTAAATCAAATGACCCTTAAAAGCGGAGTGGAAATGACGATAAAAAAATATGCTCCACAAATTCAGGAGGTAATCAACGTAGGCCCATAATCTGATAAATATCATAAACCTTTATCCATTACGTTTATAGCTTTGTAGCTATACTAAGTTTTTTTTTCATGATCAAAACAGATATTCTAATTATTGGTGCTGGTCCAACAGGTCTTTTTGCAGTTTTTGAGGCAGGCTTATTGCAGCTCAAGTGCCATCTGATAGACGCCCTGCCACAACCTGGCGGACAGTGTTCCGAAATTTACCCCAAAAAGCCCATTTACGATATCCCCGGATTTCCCGAGGTATTGGCGGGCGATCTGGTAAACAACCTAATGGAGCAGATTAAGGCCTTCCAGCCAGGGTTTACCTTGGGGGAACGCGCCAATACCATTGAAAAATTGGAAGACGGTACATTTTTGGTAACCACCAACAAGGGAACGCAACACAATGCCCCAATAGTAGCCATAGCTGGTGGACTTGGTAGTTTTGAACCTAGAAAACCCCTTATCAGCAACCTTAAAGCCTTTGAAGATAAAGGCGTAGCCTATTTTATTAAAAATCCAGAAATTTATCGCGACAAAAAAGTACTTATTGCAGGTGGCGGTGATTCTGCCCTGGACTGGAGTATATTTTTGGCCGATGTGGCATCGGAAGTAACATTAGTCCATAGAAGAAATGAATTTAGAGGTGCCTTGGACTCCGTAGAAAAGGTCCAAGTCCTAAAAGACCAAGGGAAAATAAACCTTATTACTCCTGCCGAAGTAACGGAATTAAAGGGGACGGACAAACTACAGTCAGTGATAATACAAAAATCCGGGGATACAGAAGAGCAAATTATCAAGGAGGTAGATGAGTTTATTCCATTGTTTGGATTATCGCCCAAACTAGGTCCTATAGCCGACTGGGGATTGGAAATTGAAAAAAATGCCATAAAGGTAGATACATTTGATTATCAGACCAATATACCTGGAATCTATGCTATTGGCGATGTAAACACCTATCCTGGAAAGTTAAAATTGATTCTTTGCGGCTTTCACGAAGCCACTCTAATGTGCCAAAGTGCCTACCAACGTATTTACCCTGACAAGAAATACGTTATGAAATATACCACTGTAGGTGGGGTTTCTGGTTTTGACGGTAGTAAAAAACAGGCTCCCAAGGCCGTTGTAAAAACAATAGAATAAAATCAATTAAAAAAAAATAGCCAAACCCAAAGGCAAAACCCTTAAATTTGCTGCCAATTTGCATATTTAGAATAATCTTGGCATGAGCGATATTAAAATAAAAATCACAGACAGGGATGGGGTTCTACACGAAATAGACGCCCCCACGGATATGAATATGAACCTTATGGAAATAGTACGCTCCTATGAGCTTGCACCAGAAGGGACCATTGGAATATGTGGCGGTATGGCCATGTGTGCCTCTTGCCAATGCTATGTGGTATCGGATCACCAATTGCCGGAAATGTCCGATGATGAAGACGCCATGCTTGCCGAGGCTTTTCATGTAAAGGATAATAGCCGCCTAGGCTGTCAGATCCAAATGACAGAGGAGTTGGAAGGATTGGAAGTGGAGTTGGCTCCAGAAAGCTAGAAAGCTGTATACTGTTTTTTAATGGTTTATTTCCCGTAAAACCTAGCGCTAATTTTTGTTTTGGTCCGCCCAATGGGCCATCATGATTATAGATCCAGCTGTACCATCCATAGTGGGTTCATTGGTAGAATAATCCCCAATATCATCATGGTATACCACAAATTTATTTTGAAAGGCTTCAAATTCGTCCGGATTGTCCATACGCAAGCCCTTTAAGGAATTAAAAATAGAAGCGTAAACCGGACCGTCCACCAAACCGCCGGCAACTTCCTTTTTAGTCAGCGCCCAAGTACTGGTATGCACATCAATAGGATACTCCCCAATTTCAGGCATTGTAGTAAACATTGATGTTCCCCAAGGATTTCTACCAAAAAGCCAATCCCGTTGTTCAACCAAAAATTGGTGGTAACTGTTGTCACCAGTCATTTTTTCATAGAGAATTCCTTGGGTGATTAAACTGGTAAGCAAATTATTGGAACACCATATAAAAGGGACACCAATATTATAGGTGTTTTTGGAGGCCCTCTTCACATTATCCTCCAAACCACTTTTGTAATAACCTGCCAATATCTTTTGGAAATTGTCATCCACCAGATCATATAGTGCAAAATGACCCAAGTTAACAAACGGATAATATTCATAATGCCCCACTGAATCCTTGGGCATCCAGGATACCGTATTCGCCTTTAGGGCATACTCCTTGGCCTCTCTCAAATAGCTACTGTCCCCAGTACTTTTATAAAGCTCTGCAGCTCCCCACTCCATATCGTCCGCCCAAGTCTTCTCTGAATATCTATAGGGCGCTCCATATGAATTTCCCTGCTGAAAACCTTCCTTCTCCTTTCCTAAATTATATAAGGATTTGGCTGCGGCCAAACAGGTCTGCGCAAAAACGGAATCCTTTACATCCCGTAACCATATCCTTGACGCCAAGGCCAGTGCAGCGGCAGAGCGCCCCGCTAAATTAGAAACACCACTGGCCTCACTTTTATACTTGTTAAGACCTTGGGGTTCACCAGTCGCAAAATAGGCTACCCTATAACTATTTTTGCCCCATCCGTAGTCCGAGCTGTCCTCATCCGGCATTTTCCAACCGATATGATCACGATCATCCGCAATTTGATGTATCAATTGATTGGATTCGGGGTGTAATTTGAGTATCCAGTCCAAACCCCACTTAGCCTCATCCAAAACATCCGCAATACCATTGGACCGTGGTTGACCTAAGGCGTTTACCTCATCCTCAAAAGCAGCGGGGTATAATTCATACGCCATTAACATATGGGCCGTGGCATAACTTCCTGTAATTAGATATTTAAGCTGATCTCCTGCATCATGCCAACCTCCAGAAGCATCTACAAATGTTCCATCAGGCATAGGTCCATAAGCCGAACGTCCGTCTCTTTGATGACACACCAAATCAAAATAGGGATTGTACCCGCAACGTTGTTGACGCATAAACCCCAATAACACCTCAGGTTTTTGCTCATAAACATCGTTTCCTATCTTAAAAATATTGGATTTAGATTTGGATTTTTTTCCCTGTAAAAAGTAAGTACCCTTAGTGGTTACATGTGAAAAATCCAGCTCATAATAGTTTTTAAACGTACCCCAACCTTCTTGTTTAGATTTTATAGGTTTTAAAGTAGCCACTACCGTGTTCTTATCATCTATCAACTGGAACACTTCCCTTACTCTTTCATGCGAAAAAACAATAGCTTTTTTGTGTTCATCCAATAAGTATCCCAACTGGTTGATTCTAATAAAAGGGCCTTGAGGAATTTCGTTTCCCATAAGAAATTGTCCTAGAGACAAAAACAAAAAGAATAATCGTTTCATTGGAAGTTAGATATTAAAACTTAAATATAATGATATTACCTTTTAATTAACATCAAGTAAGCTTTCTATCCTTTCAAATTGATAACCCCTTTTTTTCAAATGTTTGATTAAAGGTCCTAAATAATGATATAGTTTATCTGTACGGGTAGGATCCGTGCCAATATGCATAAGGAGCAAAAAACCATTTAAGCCGGAGCTGTTTTGTTCTTCAAACCGTATGATACTTTGAAAAATTTCAGTACTTGACCTATAGTTTTTCATTGCAGGAGTGGTATAATCCGCGTGCGACAAAGTACCATGGGTCATATTCACCAATAAAAACCCCAAATTTGCCGTCCATTTAGCAATGCTATCATTATACCATTCATAGGGCGGAAGAAAATAACGGGCTTCCTCTTTCTCGATACCAAATTCTTTCATCTTCCCATAATTTTCCAGAAGATCATGCTTAAATTCTTCTTTAGAAACCAATAGGCTGTCCCTTTGCACCCAATCACAATACAATAAGTGTCTGTTGGAATGTGCTCCTAGAAAATGGCCATCTCCATATAACTTTTTAATTATTCTTGTAAACTTTGGATTACTATAAAAATTTCCCGTTAGAAAGAAGGAGGCCAATACTTCTTCCTGTTTAAGGGTCTTTCGTATGTGCTTAGCTCCATCCCCAAATTGATCGCCGGTAAATATTAGGGATAAGACCGGACGTGTACTGTCCCCTCTGACTATTGCCCCTTTTAAATAAGAAAGATTTTCCGATTGCATATCTTGACCATGGCCAACCAGAATGCTCCCGATTAAAAACAAAGAATATAAACCTATCCTCATCACCTTGAATGTTTACTGCTAAATCCTCGCCTGATAGGTAAATAAGTTATAGTACCTTCCTTGTTTGGCGATAAGTTGGTCATGGGTACCCTGTTCTGCAATACGACCCTTCTCTATCACCAAAATTTGGTTTGCCTTTCTGATGGTGCTCAATCTATGGGCAATCACAAAAGTTGTTCGCCCTTCGGTCAAGGCTTCCAGACTCTTTTGGATCAAGGCTTCGCTTTCAGTATCCAAATTGGAAGTGGCCTCATCCAATATCAATATTTTGGGGTCTGCCAAAACCGCTCTGGCGATGGCTATACGTTGCCGTTGCCCTCCAGATAACTTTATTCCCCGTTCCCCGATCAAGGTATCCAACCCTTTTTCAAACCTATCGGTAAATTCATCAACATATGCAGCCTTGACGGCCGCCAAAACCTCCTCCTCCGAGGCATTGGGCCTTGGAAACATGATATTCTCCCTAATGCTACCTTCAAACAAAAACTCGTCCTGCAACACTACTCCCAAATGTTGGCGATAACTATTCAAGTTCACCTTGGAAATATCTATACCGTCCAATGTAATGGTACCCGATTGAGGATTTAAAAAAGTGGCTACCAAGCCGGCAATAGTAGACTTTCCGGAACCGGAACTGCCTACCAAGGCTACTACATCACCAGATTTTACATTAAAACTTACGTTGTGGAGCACATCCTTATCTTCCTCATAAGCAAAGGAAACATCCTTAAAGGATATATCACCTTTTATACCATCCAAGACAATGGTCCTTTCCTCTTCATTGGCTTCCTCAACCATATTCATCAATTCTTCTGTACGATCAAGACCGGCAAGTGCTTCGGTAAGCTGACTGCCTATATTGCTCATCTGTACAATTGGTGCTATCATAATGCCCAGAACAAAGGTAAAAGACAAAAAGTCCCCAATACTCAAGCCCTGATACATAATTTTATAACCCCCAATTCCCATGATACCTGTGGTGGCAATCCCCACCAGAAATGTGGATGAACTCGTCATAAAAGCGGTAGCGGTAAGGCTCTTTTTCACATTCTGGAACAGCTGCTCCACACCTTTTTCAAACACCTCGGTTTCCTGTTGTTCCGCATTAAATCCTTTAATTACCCGAATACCTCCCAAGGTTTCTGTTAACCTACCTGTAACCTCGGCATTGATCTTCCCCCTATTCCTAAAAATAGGACGTATAACCTTAAATGCCTTGAGAGCAATAAATGCAAATATGGCCAAGGGAATAAAAGTAAAAAAGGTCATGGACGGACTAATCCACATCATATACACCAAAGCCCCTATGGCCGTTAGGCTTCCGCCTACCAACTGTACCAATCCCGTACCAATAAGATTTCTGACCCCTTGCACATCGGTCATAATTCGGGAAACCAAAGCCCCTGATTTAGCATTGTCGAAAAAACGAATAGGCAGGGACAACACTTTCCGCTGTACCTGTGCCCTTAGTTCAGAGATAAGGTATTGAGCCTGGACACTCAATATTTTAGTAAGCATAAAAGAGGTAACTGCCCTGACCAAAATAGATAGGATTACCAACCCAACCAACAATTTAAGCATTTCCATATCCTTGTTGGGAATAACCTCATCCATAAAATATTTTAAAGAAATAGGACCTACAAAATTGGCAGCGTTGCTTATAACGATCAAAAACAGCCCTATAAAAACTAAATTACGTCTGGGCCAAATTATAGTTTTAAAAGCGGAAAGAATACTAACTTTTTTATTGGACATTATGGATGCTATTTTAAGCCATTGGATTTATACGGTGTAAATGTAGTCAAAGTTATTCGTTGGGAAACAATGAATACCTATACCAACCCTCGCCTAACCCAATACCTTACATTGAAAAAGAAAACCTGTTATTCAAAAACCGGAAGAATCATTGGATACAACGCACCCACAAATGCCGTATAGGCCTGAGCGGAGGGGTGTAGTCCGTCTGTGGCTACCAATTCTGGATTGGACAATCCGTTTCTGGTAATGTCCGTTATATTAAGAAATGGCACTCCTTTTTGCAAGGCAACAGATTTGGCATGGGCATTATATTCATCAATCTCTTCGGAGATCTTGCTTCTATCCCTGCCCTCCGCAAATGGGGTATAGGCATAATCCGGAATGGAAATAACCACCACATTTTTGGGATTTCCATAGGCCAAGGCAATGGCGCTGTCCAATAATTGAGAAAACTCCCTAATGTATATATTGAATGACTTGCCCTGATATTGATTGTTTACCCCTATCAATAAGGTGACCAGATTATAAGATGTCCGGCTAGTTCCGCTTATGAGCGCATCCAACAAATTAGAGGTAGTCCAACCTGTCTGGGCCAAGACTTCTGTATTGACTTCTACTTTTAGCTCCTGTTCCAATCTAGTCGTCAATTGAAACGGAAAGCTCTTGGCCCTTTCCACACTTTCCCCCTTGGTATAACTATCGCCCAAGGCCAGATAATAATATATCCCTGAGTCATTAAGTTGGGGCCCATCCAATTCCTCATTAACGGAAGGAAGAGGCACTGGGCCGGCGGAGCTATCCAAGGTGGGGTCATAGTCAAGGGACCCTTTCTCTTGCGAACACCCCACAAAAGCAGCAAAAAGTAAAAGCAATACAGACAAGTGGTTCATAATCTTTCTTATAATATGCAGGCAAACACCTAAGACCTCTCCCTCAACTAGTCTACCTAACTATCCAAATACCGCAAAACCATTAAACAAACCTAGGTTATGGCCAATTGGCCAACCGTCACAAAAGGCCCCTTAGATACTCCGATTTTTGTTCTTCCTAGCATTCCGGAAGATCTTAATAGAATATGGTATAAGTAAAAACAAACAGTTGATAATAAGCAAATAGTAATAGCCTTTCATATATTGGTCAGTGTTAGTGTCTCCTCTAATTATTCCTTTATGATAATGATGGTTGCTTTAGAACCTGTAGATAAGTTCCACATATTGGAGTGGATCATTTTCCCTTGGTCATCATAAACATTTACCTGAGCTGTATTGGGGCCGGAAGTACCTTGGTTAAGTGCCTCAAAGTCTACCCTATTAAAACCTTTTTTAAGATCCAGGTTAATACCTTTAAAGGAACCGGTGAGAAAAACATTAGGTTCTACCACTACATCATTGAGCAATATCCTAACCCTGTCACCATCTACATACTCATGATCACGGCATACGATTCCAACAAATTTACCATTGCTCTTTACATCACCCAAATACATATTTCCAAAAAAACCAGAATCCCCTTCCTTTTCCTTGGGCTTAATTTTGGGGTCAATTTTTAAGTCGCGCCCTGCTTGCACCAATTCCCTATCGGGCAACATCTTTATATTTCTGGCTGTAAGGGAGTCCCTAAGATTGGCCGTAGGTTTCAAAGTAATTATGGACGGCATTTTTAAAGCTGTTCCTTGCTCAGGATTATTCCTGACCCCTCTGTTCCCTTCTATTTTTAATGGATTGGTCGTAGGCAGGTCTGTTTGGGCCCTACCTATCGCGGAAAACATAAACAGGATGCAGATTAAAAGAATGATTCTCATAGCCATACTAAGGTACTAATGTGATACAAAAATATCAAATACCTTGCCATGTGACACTAAAAAGCTGTTAAATATAACGTCAATTTAGACCATTTGCAATATGCTAGGCCCAGACCTTGCTCAAAAACCTGATAAAATTTCCACTCATAATGTTTTGGATGTCCTCTTGGGTATATCCTTTATCCGCCAACAAATGAGGCAGTTTTTGTAGGTCGGCTATGGTATCCAAGTCTGCCGGACACTGTTCTGTTCCAAACCCGCCATCCAGATCGGTTCCAATTCCTACCTGCTCTGAATTTCCGGACAATTGGCAGATATGATCTATATTTTGCACCATATGGGCCAAACCAACACCCATGCCTGTTGGGGTAGATACCCCCCGGACCCAATTGGGGACCATCATCCAGGCATCCAATGCCATTCCAATAACTGCATCGCGTTCAAGCAATTCTTTTAATTGTTCATCCGAAAATTGCCGGTTATGGTCTACAAATTTCCTACAGTTGTTATGGCTTGCCCAAACCGGGCCATTGTATAGCTTCATGGTTTCCCAAAAACTAACATCGCACAAATGGGTAGCATCCAAAATTAGGTTTAAACGCTCCATCTCCTTTAACAGGGCCTTCCCCTTTTGGCCTATGCCCCCAACGGCATCCGTTCCGTGTGCATAGGTTCCGGGGCCGTAGTGAGCGGGTCCAATGGCCCTTAACCCCTGTTCATAGGAACGTTCCAAATGGTCTATTGTAACAATGGAATCGGCCCCCTCCAAACTCAGGATATAGCCAATAGGTTTCTTATCTTTAGAAGTGGCCCACAGATTTAAGTGGGCTTCCAATTGCGGCAGATTTCTAATTTGTACCATTTCCCCTATTTCCTCCATGGCCCGATACCAAGCTAATTGGGCTTGGGTCTGAGCCCAGGCCTGATGCGGGGAATTCCACCCTGGTAAAGGGTTATCCCTTTTTACATATCGTGCTATTTGGGTAGCCACACAAAGTCCGACATTCCCATTTCGCATGGCATCAAAGGAGACGGTATTCTTAC
This sequence comes from uncultured Arenibacter sp., assembly GCA_963972175.1. Taxonomy (GTDB): domain Bacteria; phylum Bacteroidota; class Bacteroidia; order Flavobacteriales; family Flavobacteriaceae; genus Arenibacter. The sequence continues at coordinate 3,804 of CAXAVP010000099.1, read as the reverse complement.
CCCTATCCGGCTTATCCGTCATTCCCAATTCACTATCACGGATATCTTTCACAGTCCAGGTTAAATCCCTATTCCATTCCATGGCGTTCATGGCCAAATCCAAATGAGCATCAAATATGAACATATTTTTATTTTGTTTTAGGCTCCATCCTCATTAAGTACCTTATAAAAAAAAGGGCTATATATTTATTTTTAGGTTTCTTGCCGCTACCTTCCAAGGGTCTGCCAGGCTCCTGTCAACAATCGTAATAACTTCTTGGTATTTGGCAACCGTAGGGCAAATATGCACTGGAATGGCATAGACCAGATCTCCCACTTTATAGCTAGTATCCCTATTACATTTCACAACCAAGTGCTCCTCACTCTGTCCTATTTGCGTGCACTCTTCCCCGTCTAACAACACTAACCTGGGAAAATCCATCTCAGAGGCCAAATGTTTATGTCCCAAATCAAAACAAACCGTATTGCTGTTAGGCTTGCTCACCACCCTAGTCACCAGCACGGCGGCGGTCAAAAAATCCATATCGGGATAATTGCGTGCATACCCGGCATCCCACAATAATGTTGTACCCGGGCTGGTTTCAACACCCTTGCGCCTAGCATGGATGGGAAAAGTAGGAGAACCACCTACCACCATGGATGGTACTGGAAGCCCCTGTTTTTCCAATTCCTTCTTTAAATCCAATACCGCACTAAAATCGGCATTGCACTTCTTCTCCCTTTGTGATAGGTCTTTATTATGGATGTGTCCGTCATATACATGTAATCCGACAGCAATTAAATTAGGGTCTTCGCAGATCTTCCTAAAACATTCTACGGCCTGTACATTGGGCGCCACACCTGTTCTATTCATCCCATTATTGATATCTAGCCATAGCGTTACCCGTGTACCATTTTCCTGTGCCATTGCAGCTATTTCCCCAATCAGCGTTTGATTGTCCACAATAGTAGAGAAATTACTTTTGGGAAATTCTGCCATTAGCCTAAAAAAACGTTCAATATTGGGCCCTACCGGTTGCATGGCCAGTAAAATATCCAACGCACCGCATTCCCCTAGTAGTTCCGCTTCAGCAATAGTGGCACACTTAAACTTTTGTATGCCAAACCGCTGCTGTAACTGTACTATTTCTGCCGTCTTATGTGTCTTTATATGTGGTCTAAGCTTAGTGACATCCCCGGCAATGGTTATCATGGTCTTAATGTTTCGTACAATCCGATCCGGATATACCAAAAGGGCAGGTGTTACTAAATCCTTGGGGTTGGCAACCCTGAACCATTCATTTTGCTCCATAATACCTAATTTTGAATCAATTTAGTTCAAACACCGCCTCCACCTCTACCGGAATATTATTGGGTAGCATCATCCCAACTGCACTACGCACTCCAATCCCGTTCTCCTTTCCAAAGACGTCTGCCATTAATTCGCTAAATCCGTTTATTACCAAGGGTTGTTTTCCAAAATCGGGGGTAGAGTTTACCATGCCCAGTACTTTCACCAGTCTTTTTATCTTATCCAAGCTTCCAAAATGCGTCTGAATGGTAGATAACATGGTAAGCCCCACTTGCCTGGCTGCTATTTTAGCCTCCTCTGTATTCATATCATAACCGGCTATACCAACCATTAGTGAGCCGTCATTTTTTACGGGACCCTGACCCGAAACGTATAAAAACCTATCTACGACCAAAATAGGTCTATACACCCCGGCTGGTTTGGGGGCAGGAGGGAAAACCAGCCCTAATTCCTTTATTCTTTCTGACGGTAAATTACCCATAACAATATTTTTTTTTAAATAAATATACTTAATACCATTACACCTATCAGTCCCATGACCCCAACCGTGGTCTCCATAACAGTCCATGTTTTCAGGGTATCTTTTATAGATAGGTTAAAATATTCCTTAAACAACCAAAATCCTCCATCGTTCACATGACTAAGCATAAGGCTTCCAGATCCAATGGCGAGGACCATTAGCTCCGGATTGGCGCCGTTTGCACCCACCATTGGTAAAACTATACCGGCCGTAGTAAGCCCCGCCACCGTAGCCGAACCAATGCAGACCCTAATAACGGTAGCTACTAACCAAGCCAGGATCAATGGTGAAAAACTGGAGCCCTTTAACATATCTGCCAAATACTGGCTTACACCGCTGTCTACCAATACTTCCTTTAAGGCCCCCGCCCCCGCTATGATAAGCAATACCATAGTTATTCCCGAAATGGAATTTCCAACAGACACCATAAGATCGTTCATTTTCTTACCCTGGGCCAGTCCCAAAGTGTAAATGGCTGTCAAAACCGAAACCAGCATAGCTATGACAGGATTACCAAAAAAATTAATTATGGGCAATACAGCGGCATCCTTAGGTAAAAAAAGCTGTGCAATAGTGGCCAACATAATTAAGATAACTGGTAAGAGCGCCGTAAAAATACTGACGCTGACCCCGGGCATTTCATCCTCCTTTAATACGGTGGGGTTAACAAATTCTTTTATAGGAGTAGCCTCTATATTCTTTATAGTTCTAGAGAAAAAGGGTCCTGCAAGGGTAATTGCAGGTATGGCAATAATAGTTCCGTAAAGCAATGTTTTTCCTATATCTGCATTAAACATGGTTGCAATAGCAGTAGGAGCAGGATGAGGAGGCAGAAATCCATGTGTTACCGAAAGGGAAGCAATCATGGGAAGGCCCACATACAACAGCGGTAAACCAGTTGAAGCTGCAATGGTAAATATAAGCGGGATCACTATTACGAACCCCACGGAATAGAACATGGGAATGCCTACAATAAAACCCGTCAACACCAAGGCCCATTGAATGTTCTTGATCCCAAATTTACCTACCAACTTGGTTGTTATTTGTTGTGCCGCACCACTATCGGCCACAAGTTTTCCCAGCATCGCACCAAGCCCTAAAATCATTACTAAAAACCCAAGGGTGTTCCCTATTCCGTTTTGTATAGAGACAATCACTTTATCCAGTTCCATTCCTTCGGCAATACCTACACCCAATGAAACGATAATAAAAGAAACAAATGCATTTAATTTAAATTTGGCAATGAGCAAGAATAGGAGAATTAACCCTAGTACAACAATAAGTAATGGCATGATTTTGGTTTGGTGTTTAATTAAACTCAGATCCTAAATATACTACATCATCTAAAAAATTAATATTCTTTTTAGTGATAATATATAATAAAAGTCGATTTATTGGATAATTGACAGGCTGACGCAAAAGGTTTATTTGCCTCATCTCCGTTTGTTACCTAATTATTCCTAAAGAAACGGTGAACCATTAATCTGGGCAATACACCCCAAACCTCCTGCGCTATATGGATTATCCCGACTTACAGAAATAGCAGGTCTCTTTTATTTTAGCCCTAAATTACCAAGTCCGTTCAAGACCCAAGAAATGTTATTTTTCAAGCGGATAAAATGACATTGTTTTAAAAATTTGATTTTGGGGCGAATATCAAATATGATTCAGGTAGAGAGACAGTTAAAGGTATGGGTTATAAAATGAAAGTTTCCAGATCGTCATTTCGAATGCATATGAGAAATCGCACATCTAGCTCCCGGCCAGTATGTGTGACTTCTCGTCGTCCCGAAAAGGGACTCTGTCGAAGTGACTATCGTTGCCAATTCATATCATTCTTATTGAGACTATTAATAAAGACGTCAATGGTAGCGGAGTCGAGGCATGTCAGGTCAAGACCCAAGAAATGTTATTTTTCAAGCGGATAAAATGACATTGTTTTAAAAATTTGATTTTGGGGCGAATATCAAATATGATTCAGGTAGAGAGACAG
>CAXAVP010000098.1:0-14084 GCA_963972175.1 uncultured Arenibacter sp. | reverse complement strand
TCCGATAATTTTTACCGCCTATTGGAGTGTGAACCTGGAGAATTCCCTCCTTCCCCTGAAAATTACCGGCCCTTTGTTCATCCAAAGGACCTTAGTGAATATGAAAAAAACTTTAAAAGTGCATTGGAAGAAAAATTAACCAACAGTTTTACCTATCGCATAGTAACTAAAACGGGCAAGGTAAAATACCTACAAAATTCAGGACATTACCTCCAAAATGAATTCGTTGGAGTGGTAAAGGACATCTCCACCGAATTGCGGAACGAACAGAAGTTAAAAGATAAAAATCTGGAACTTAAACGATCCAATAAAGAATTGGAATCCTTTAGCCGTGTGGCGAGTCACGACCTACAGGAACCCCTAAGAAAAATACAGCTGTTTATTTCCAGATTAACCGACAGAGATAACAGCTCCTTTTCCAAACAAGAAGAAGAATACCTTAAAAAAATATCTTCATCTGCCAATAGAATGCAAACCCTTATCAAGTATTTGCTCTCCTATTCAAGGCTAAATACCACAAAAAAAGATTATGATAAGGTTAATCTAAACCTTGTCATGGAAAAAGTGCAGGAAGATCTTGAAGCTCCTATAAAAGAAACCGGCACCCAAATTATCATAGGAGAACTCCCCCAAGTAAAAGGGATATCCTTTCAGATAGAGCAACTGTTCAACAACCTCATTTCCAATTCGGTCAAATACCACAGTACGGAATGCACTCCAAAAATTTTAATAAACAGCACAAAACTGGAGCGCAGTGAGATAAAGGACAAATTTAGAAAAAAGGCCAAACACTATTTTTGTATTTCAGTAAAGGATAACGGTATAGGATTTGCCCAAGAGGACGCCCACAAAATATTTGAGCTATTCCAACGCCTACACAACAAAAACCAATATTCAGGAACAGGTATTGGTCTGGCCATCTGCAAAAAAATTATAGAAAAACACAAAGGCCATATAGTAGCTAAGAGCGAACCGAATAAAGGGGCTACATTTTACATTTACCTACCCGCATAAAATACCCCATACCAATTGAACTTTTTATTCTTCCCTAGGGCTATTATAGTTCTTTCAGGGTACTCCCCTATGAAAGTTTTATACGGATTTCACCAATTACCATCTTTCTTTAAATCACTGCTCCAACCCAATAAATTACTGTCGTAATCGCACAAAACACCCCTTTTTCATGGAATTATATAACAGAATACAAAAATTGTATAACAAAAAAAGTCCTCTCTATATCGAACTTTGTACAACACAGAAATAAACATATAAAGACAACAACCATGAAAAAAACATTAAATCAATTTCCGTTGAATTCTAAAGTTGGTAAAAGTTGGACTTTGGATTCACTTCCCGAAAAGATAAATGGTCTTCCCGAAAACTTTATACTGGGAATGACCCATCAAAATATTGACCCCCAATAAGGTCAATAATGTTAAATGTCAATGCTTGATAAGTCATTGGAAGCTTAACCAAAAAGCAAAATGTCCAAAATGTTGATCATTACAGCCTCAATTATGCTCGCTATCTGGGCTATTGGCTTATTTATCTACGACATGGGCATGAATATACATTTTACTCTTTTGCTGGCGGTAATACTCATCATAATAAGAGTGATACAAGAAAAATAAAACACTAATCTTAAAACAAGGAACCATGAAAATAGTATATCTAAAATCAAATAATATTGAAAGTATATTTAATCAGTTACAGCAGGACATGGGAGGGAATTTAACGATTCGTCCTCAGGAGTATACGCTACGGCTAGACAATGAATTGGTTCGTGGGGTTATTACAGGTGTTTCTTTTAAGAATAACATATCCTTTATGGAGTATGACCTTTGTTTTAGTAATAATACGGTTATCATTAATAATATGCCAATTTCCAACCCCATACATTTTATGTATTGTGCTGAAGGAAAAATAGCCCACAGTTTTGGTATAAAGGGGGAAAAAAGACCGTTGAATCAATTTCAAACAGGAATATTTTCATGTGACCCCAGTAAGGACACCACCCTCTTCTTTGAAAAAAATGTAAATGTCAAGCTCTCCAATATTATGGTGGACACCCATAAGCACAGCTCTGGGGACGAGGGTTCCGATCTCCTACAGAAACAGCTTTTAAAAACATTTATGCCCAAAAAAGACAATGAGATTTTTGCGTATACGGGGTCCTATAACCTACAGATAGCCGAGAGAATGCAGCAATTAGAAAGTATCACCCAAAAAGGACTGGTAAGAAACCTGTTGATAAAAGGAATAGTACATGTTATGCTGGCATTGGAGATACAGCAACACAAAGAGGACAAGAAAAATTCTAAAAATAACTTTGGTTCCCTGAGCAAAGAAGAAATAGAAGACATAAAAGAATTGGCCGAATTCATCAGAAATTACCCTGAAATTCAATATAACCTTAAATACTTGAGCTCCAAATCTGGTTATTCTCCTGCTAAACTGCAAGAAGGATTTAAACTTTTGTTCAATAGGACGGTAACGGACTACATTAGGAATGTAAGGGTAGAAACAGCCGAAAACCTAATTAAAACCACAGACCTTAACATCTCTGAAATTGTGTACAGTGTTGGACTCACCAGTAGAAGTTATTTCTCAAAAATATTTAAGGAAAAATACAACTGTAGTCCAAAATACTATCAGGACCATCAAAATTCGATAGCTGTTACAGCCTGATATATATAGTTTGATTACATTCTCCACAACCAGTCTTTGCGACTGGTTTTTTTGTGCTTTTCATTTAGGTGTTACACCCAAAATACAGTGGTCCTAGATTTTCATAATGCCAGGGAGTTACTGCACCTCCTTTTTAAGGATTAGCCGTAAACTTATTAAACGTTGCCCATATGCGGACCAAGAAAATCATTAAACCAATTACCATTTAAGCCTCCTAATTCGGACGAAATGTATTAGCGCCCAAGAGACATTTCCATTTAATTGCCATAAAAAAAACGGTAAGGAATTAATTTCTTACCGTTTTTTTGTGGTACCTATACCGTACTAAATTCAGAATGTTTTTAAGGAGGCCCTTAGCATCCAGGACATCTGTTCGTGCAGTTGCATAATTCCTGTAATAAAATCGGCCGTTCCCTCATCATTGTGCTCTTCTGCATTCTCCCCTATACTTTTTCTAATAAACTTGATTATGGTATTGTGGTCTGCCAATAACTGTTCCATAAAACTTGCACTATCGTTCTTTTGTGGACTGGTATCCTTTAAATGGGATAACTCCAAAAAATCTCCTAAGGTCCCCGGTGAATAAAATCCCAACATTCTAATCCGCTCAGCCACCTCATCCACAATCTTTTCTATTTTATTGTATTCTTCTTCAAAAAAAACATGCTTGGTATGGAAGTCGATTCCCTCCACATTCCAGTGGGCATTTCTTAATTTGGTGTAGAGTAAATATTCGTCTGCCAGCAGTTTGCGCAGCATATCTACCACGGCCTTTCTATTGTCTTTTTCAATTCCGATAGTAGCTTGTGTTGTTTCCATAAAATTTATTTTTTTTATTGTTACTAGTTACAAGTTAAGCCCAAGACCACAATAACATTGATGTAAACCATTTTTTGCTTAGCGCTATAAATTTATAGATAATAGAATACCCTTTAGAGCCGCTTTAACTTCCTATTCCTCCCAGATTAGCATGCTGCCCTTCCATTATCCGTATAAGATTGGATGGGGTATTCACCCTGAAAAACAAATCGCCAACTATTACAATAGGGCAAATTAGCAAATGAGGTTTGCTCCTAAGAATATTGAGCCAGCCCTCAGTTTCCAAATCTAGGTTTGGACTGCCGTATTCATTAATAAAATCTGGGTGCTCCCTATGAACAAGATCCGCTATCCCTATGCCCAGACCTGCTGCTATTTCTGTCCATTGTGTCCCCGTAACCTTGGTTTTTGCAATATCGATAGCCAGAACACTCCTTTTGGCTGTGCTAACGTAGGCATAGGTTTGTTTGCCCAAAGAGGTGCCCGAATGATAAAAAAGCGAAATTTTTCTTGTGTCCTTTGAAATGGTACCCATCTTGTTTTTAGAAAAAAGATAACGGAATGTGGGCAATGGGAATGGCGCATTTCAATTTTTATTTAATGCTATTGCAGCCAAGGAAGACCTAGTCCTTTTCGCCATCACCAGTAAGGGTATCCACAATACCGTCCTTTACATTGAGCCACAGATAATTAAAAAACGATTTGGTAACATCCCTTTCCGCATATATGGATCCATATCTATACCCATTTTTATCAGTATTGGAACCATCATTGGTAAAAATATTACCTATAAAAGTCAATAACTTATTTACTCCCAAGCGATCTTTTTTTAAGATCTCGAAACGAAAATCCTCATAATTCATTTTTATATCCCCGCCAGAACTATGGGCATCCCCACTAATAGTAAAATAAAGTTCCTTTATATCGCCTTCCGCTTTGGCGCGTAGGTTGGGGATCAAAAAATCATTGATACTTCGGGATTTAAAACCTTTAACCACTCCCTTTAGGAAAAAGGCATCGCTTTTATCGTTAAAGTCAAAATTCCAATCTAAATGAATTGGGGCATGCCCCATTAGCTTTGATGAAATCGCTATTTTTGTTTTATTTCCGGGCTCATAAGTATTGGAAATATTTTTAATGGTAGCATCTAAATGGGTAAAGGTAAGTTCCCCTGGCTCCCCTCCTTCCCGTACCAATTCTAAATAAGCAATTTCACCACTGGAAATTCTCGTTTGGGAGATATCCAGGTCTATGGGCAATTCCCGTATCATCTTACTGTACAACCTCTTTTTTTCCCAATCGTCTTTCACCAATTTATCCCGATAAACAACCAAGTCGGGATCATGGATAAGCAAGGATTGTGCTTTTATAAAAAATCGTTCTGCATTAAAGCCAAAATTAATTTTGGCAGATGAAACTTCGGCAATGGACAATTGTATATGATCATGTTCCTTATTTAGTCTTTTGGAAAGCTCCTGCCTTGTGTATTTGGACTTTATCAATAGCTGTTTTAAGCTAAGCGCTCCCTCCACCATACTGCAAGCCTTTATGCTTAAGGTTTCAAAAGGCCCCAAATCCAAAAATACATTACCTGTATTTAAGGAATATCCCTCATAATGCAGAGGTATAGTGTTTTGTATTATATTCCCATCCGTCTTAAGTTCCTCTACTTCCATATTCCATTGCTCTACCTTAAGTTTAATGGAATCGCCCGTTTGGGCCATGCCTATTAGCTCCCCGTCAATAATTTCAAAGCGATCAAGGCTCATTTTCGATTTCATTTTTGCCGCCATCTCCCCCCTTCTTTTGCTGTTTTTAAAATCGTGGCCAAGGCGATAACGCACTATTGGGTTGAGCAGGCTAATTTTCTGAGCTCCTATCCTATTTTGAAAAAAGTATCTAAAATATTCAAAACCCTCCATACTAAGGACATCTATCTGAACATCCAAAATTGTAGAGGTCGTATCAGCCTTTGTATCATATAGGTGTACGCCATTCAATGCAAAAGAACCTTTTAAAATGTTCAGCTGCAATTGGTCATAAGTGAGGTTAATATCTTTGGCGATTTCCTCATTAATATAGGTTGTTAAATATTTCTTGGCTTGGTACTGCAAGATGGCCAATAGCACAATTACAATCCCAATGGAAAGACCAATAATTTTAAACACTCTAGTTTTGGAAACCTGTATTGTCATAATAAGTTAAAGACCTGTACCTCAATGAAAGGCCCGTATACAAAATTCAGGCATAAAAATTTAATATCTGATCCAAGCGAAATTAAAATTGACCTATTTGGTCTAAGCAATAATTAGACGGTTATCAATGGTGTTATTTTTTGTTTTTATGAAGACCAATAGTTTTTTTCCTTTTTAGTAATATTGTAGAAAAATAAATCGATAATGAAAAAAACACTAAGTCTATTTGCTATTTTGACCCTAACTTTTATAGGGGCCAATGCTCAATCCATTTCCCAAAATGCCCTTGGTCTACGATTTGGGGACAATGACGGATTTGGGGGCGAGATTACCTATCAACGCGCCGTATCGGAAGACAACCGATTGGAGTTTGATCTGGGTTGGCGCGATTCCAACAATGTGGATGCCTTTAAATTGGTTGGACTCTACCAATGGGTTATGCCTATTGAGGGAGTATTCAACTGGTACGTTGGGGCCGGAGCCGGAATTGGTTCTTTTGATTCCCCTGGTGGCGATGGAACCTTCGCCCTGGTGGCAGGAGATATAGGTATTGAATGTAATTTTGATTTCCCTTTATTACTCTCCTTGGATATTCGCCCAGAGCTCGGATTCAATGACAACTATTCTGATGATTTGGATTTGGATATTGCATTGGGAATACGATATCAGTTTTAATAGAAATTTCCCGAACAACTCCAACACCCTAGATTCAATCTTTGATTTCTAGGGTGTTTTTTTTACTCCTTCTTCATAGTTGCAATTCAATAAAGCGAATATGTTCCAAACTACATTATAGGCCTAAACGCTACCCTAAATAACTTTCGCCCAGAATTAATGGTCACAAGGCACTCAAAAATTAAAAATGGACAACAACCTAGGATTGTTGTAAAAAACATCAGCTATTGCCCTATGAACAATCCTTGATCTTTCTTTATTGATTCTCTCCTAAGTTTTTTTTAAATTACTGAAATAAAATCGATTAAACCTTAGAAATGAAAAAACTAGAGGGACAGGTAGTCATCATAACTGGTGGAGCAAGAGGCATTGGAGAAGGAATTTGCTCCATTTTTTGCCAAGAAGGGGCTACCGTAGCCCTATGGGATATTTTAGAGGATGGACAGGAAACAGCGGACAAGATTACCAAGGAAGGCGGCAAGATATTTTTTCAAAAGGTAGATGTGGCCAAGCAGGAATCCGTTGATAAGGCGGTGGCCCAAATTATAGCCGAATACGGTAAAATAGACGTACTGATCAACAATGCAGGTGTTATCCGGGATCGATCTATCCTAAAAATGAGCCGAGAGGAATGGGACCAGGTAATGCGCATAAATGTAGACTCCCTATACATAACCGCCAAAGCCGTACTACCCCATATGAAGAGTGCCAAATATGGTAGGATTATTTCCGCTTCTTCCATAAATGCCTTCCAAGGGGCCTTTGGGCAAACCAATTACACCGCCAGTAAAGCTGCCATTGTTGGCTTTACCCATTCACTATGCCGGGAAGTAGGCAAATACAATATCACGGTTAATGCCGTTGCCCCCGGATTCATTAAGACCGATATGACCGATTCCATGCCAGAGGATGTAATTAACGCGGGGATCGCCAGCATTCCTGTAGGACGAATAGGTACCCCTGAGGATATGGGAAATGCCTATTTATTCCTGGCTTCCAGGGAGGCCGGATTTATTAGTGGCCACACCTTACATGCCAATGGGGGTGCCATGCCCATGTAATTCTACTATTTTAATATTCAATTTTTTAGGATAGGCCATCAAGACTTAATCCTATTTGTTCAATAATAAACCTAGGTATGCACGAAAAAACACAACTGAAATTTGACCTTACAGGCAAAGTAGCTATTGTTACCGGTGCAAGTAAAGGTATTGGGGAATCTATCGCCAGGGGACTGGCTGCATTTGGAGCCAAGGTAGTCGTTAGTTCCCGTAATCAGGAAGCAATAAACCAAGTGGCGAACAATTTAAGATCAGACGGACTGGAAGCCAAGGGTATTACCTGTCACGTTGGGGATGTGTTACATCTGCACAATCTTTTGGAACATACTGTTGAAACCTATGGCGGGGTAGACATCCTGGTAAACAATGCGGCAACCAATCCTTACTACGGATCCTTGGAAAACATGGACCAAGGACTTTTTGATAAAATAATGCACATAAACCTTAAGGCCCCTTTCTTGTTGGCCAATCTTTGTTATCCCGTAATGAAAAAAAGAGGAGGGGGCAGTATCATCAATATTGCCTCGGTTGAAGGAATGAAACCAAGTGCCGGCCTTGGACTTTACAGTGTAAGCAAGGCTGCCTTAATTATGTTGACCAAGTCGCAGGCTGTGGAATGGGGCAAGCATGGGATACGTTCCAATGCCATCTGCCCAGGGCTTATTAAGACCAAATTTAGCGCTGCACTTTGGCAAAATGAAAAAATATTGGACCAAATAACGCAACATTTGCCAGCTGGGAGAATGGCACTTCCCGATGAACTTTCCGGTCTGGCCTGTTTTTTGGCCTCCGATGCTTCCAGTTATTGTACCGGATCGGTATTTACGGCCGATGGAGGACATATGATTGCTGGCGGATTCGCTTAAACATGAATAATACCACCCCAGTGGACCATAACCAGTGGGAAACATATAAATTGAAAATACGATATGGCAAACAAAAAAGCATTGGACAAATTGGACAAGGGGTATTCTACAGAAATTGCCCATCTATCAGATTTAACCGATTACATAGGAAAGGAATTGGGGATATCCAATTGGATGACCATAACCCAAGAAATGATCAATAGTTTTGCCAATACTACGGGGGACAAGCAATGGATACATGTGGACCCTGAAAAATCTGCTGCCCATTCCCCTTATAAAACAACTGTGGCCCATGGTTTTATGGTCCTTTCCCTAACCTCTAAATTCTGCTACGAAACCTACAAAATCCATGATGTGGCCATGGGAGTGAATTATGGATTGGACAAGGTGCGATTCATGAATGCTACGCGAGTGGGGTCCTCAATAAGGACAACTGTCTCCCTCATGGACTTTACTCCATTTGAAGGGGGAGGCAACTACAAATTGAAGATTGTATTTGAGTTAAAAGGAGAGGAAAATCCCGCATGTGTAGCTGAATTTTTGGTCCAAGCCTATACAAATCCGGTCTAAATTACAATACCCCCACCACACCTTATTGTCCACTGGTCTACACTTAATTTCCATTCGTCTATGCCAACGTTTCTAAAACGCCAAACTTTCGTACTTTGATGCTTATTTATATATGCCCATGATGAATATATTATTTATTGAGGATGATGTTATAGAAACCATGAAACTTCACAGGACCCTGGCCAAATTAGGGTTAAAACTTGAAATCATTGAAGCAAAGAATGGAGAAGAGGCGTTGAAAGTTCCAAATTCAGGTACAGGGCTGCCCGATATTATATTTTTAGAACGTAGTATGTCATGAATATTAGTAGGTGGTTCACGTATCTGTAGCATGGGGGCAATATTACTAAGGAATCCGCCAGAAATATCATTAATAAAACCATCCATAAAATTATCTAAAAAAACCCTTGGAATGCCCTTATAAGGATACCCAATGTGATATCCAGGTAAAGAACGGGGAAATTGCCTAATCCATGTTTAAAAAGAAATTCGTTACCCAATGACTATTCGATGTTGAAATATTTATGCGTATGCGCAAGCACTACGGTAAAAAGGAGGCTATAAATATGATATGTAAATAACCCTTAAAACATTGGATTTATTCCGATGGCTCTAAATAATCCATAAAAAATTCCTTCAAAATTGTTGGGCAATTGGCAAAAATTGTGGTAGTATACTCCCACGAACCTAGAAATAGGCAACAACAAAAAGACTGTTTATTAATTAAATTTCAGTATTTTTTATTGTTTTCTACACATTTTATTTGATATCACATGTGCGTACCTAAATAACTGTACAATTCGGTGTGCAACGGTTCACCAGAATTGTAGTAACTTGAAAAAACTTTTGGGTAGTATTTGACTTTTTTCCTTAGTGACCATTGTCTAACTAAAGCCGTTTCAAATGAAAACAATCCAGACCTATGCGATATTTTTTTTTACTGGAAAATTAAGGAGTGTATCCATTTATGTCCGTTTCACCATTTTGGGCAATAGTGTTGAGATCAGTTTAAAGTGAAAGTTCGATGCGGGCAAATGGGACTGCTTTAAGGACAGGTCGGAGGAGATCCGTAGCCTAAAAGCCTATTTGGACCGGGTACAGGCCAAACTCATGCTGTGCCACGGCCAACATGTCCATGAGGACAAAAACGTATCCTCCAAAGTCATAAAAAAAAGGCTTTTTCTTATTGAGGCCTTGTCTATGAAGGATTACTGCCCATATGTTCCAATCAGAAGGTGAATACCAATCTCAAGGAAATAGTAGGTGCATTCAGAATCCATAAGAACATTACCTTCCATGTGGCCCGACATACCTTTGACACGACCGTTATGTTGTACAATGGGGTTCCCAATGAAACAGTATCAATACTATTGGACCATGCAAAATTGTCCCTCACCCAGATTTAAGCCAAGGAGTGGAGTCCAAGATAAGTGAAGTTAAATGTTGTCTATTGATAAGGTTTAGGAAAAGGGAAAGGCCAAGCGAGGTTGGAAAGAAAGATAAAAATGGGTACCAAAGATCAGAACGATCAACCCTATAATTTACCACAACATACCCGAGCATATAAACTGATTCGATTTTTTACTGTTCGGGCAAATAAGCGTACATAAAATCTAATTAGGGCGCAGTGTCCTTATGTTTTGGAGCACAATGCCTATACTTTATTTAAGTAATATCCATTAATAAACTTTTGTAAACGGTTAATTCCAAATAAAGGTTTAATCATTTTGTACTTACACTGTGCTTCAGGGAATTATATTGGATCAGAATATTACTACGTATTTATTTAGGACTTAAAAGACATTTTGATCCCATGAACTAAAATTTACTGAACTCTTCAAAGCAAAGTCATTTAACTACCGAAAATAGAACTAGGAAGATATTTAAAGTGAAAACCTAAGCAACTATAGGGATTTTAAGCTGTTTTACATTTAGAAATAGGACAACGGCTTAAATTTGATATATCAATTTAACACTAATAATCAACTACTTACAAACCGCAACTCCACTTTAGCGTGTTACCCTGCTGCTCTGCGTCTTGCTGTTCATTTTGAGTTGCCTCAGGATAGAAATGGATTTAGCGATAAGTTTAATGATAGGACAACAAATCTTTGATAGTTCTGACAGGGCTTATCTAGATCATAAGAAACGAACTAACCCCTTAATATAAAAGGGAAGGATTGGAGGACCCACGCCTTGGCTCTTGATAAGCAAAGGGACTATCCAATATCTCTTCCAAACCACCTTGTTGTGCTTGTTCCTAAGGGAACAGCTAATAAGCAACTAGATCAAGGTAGTACATATCTAATATGAGTTATAGGCAGTAGACTATGGGCATGGGAGTTGAACGCATGTGAATCCTTTTGACGTGTCAAAAGTAACCTTTATTATGCCTGAATCGAAGGACGGCAGCCCTGAAAGACAAAATGTACTGGTTACTTGACTACTATAAACATGGCACACGGTATATGAAGGACAAGGGGCTATGTCTAGGCGCTATCTAGGAACAGGCGAAACAATACGGGGATGATGAAGCAAAAATGACCGTAATTTTTAAGGGGAACAACCAGAAAGTATCGATGTTCCGGGTTGGGGTGAATAAAGCCGTAGTAACGATATTATCTAGCCTAGCAGCTAAAATGCCCCTGCGCGTAGAGGACTTCATCAAAGGGAAGCCATGTATTGAATTCCAGCCTAAGATTTTTTCAGGATGATTTTGCTGATTTAATAAAGATGTATCCGATAATTCAGTAACAGGTTACCAAGGATTTAAACTCATAAAGACCAATTACTATTCATCGATACAAAAACATAATCGAACCCAATAAAACTTCTATTAAACTAATTTGATATTAAAATGAGTGAGGTATTAGGAAATTTGTAGTGTAGTGTAGGAATTATTTCTGAAATGGAGCTTCCCTACATTTAAGCTTAAAATGACACCCAGTCAGCATTAACCAATTTCCTGCTTATGAAAAATTTATACTTATTTAATTTTAAATCTACCCCGCAATTAGTTCTAAAGATTCATCTATTTATAACTGGATTATTTTTCTTAGGGACTATTACTGTTCATGCACAAACCAATGCTGAATATGCTAGTGCGCAAACGAACTCTGGGGAAGTTAGTTATCAATCAACGATATTGGGTGGTACTACCACAGAACAAACAGTAGATAATCCTTCTTTTGCCGTGGGAAATGATCTAACCAACAGGGCTACTCTATACGCTAGTTCAGGATTTGAGCTAGCTGGGGTGGGATTAACCGGAAACTACTCCTCATTTATTGACCTGTCCTTTGCGAATTCGACTATTCCTGCAGGAACCACTTCCTATGTTAAAATAGCCACTACTGATGAAGCTATTTTACAAACATTGGTAGGAGGAACCTTAGGAGATGTTGTTGGAGGCTTATTGGGGGTTACCTTGTCGGATGGGCAAACTATAGGTGTTGAAATCACGAATAGTGTGTCCAATACGGTTCTTAGCGCTAGTTCTTCGGACAATTTTGCAACAACTGATGGCACTATATCAGTGACACAGGATGCCAATGGGGACTATTATCTTATGATCACCCCGAATTCGGATTATAGTAATATAATAGTAACCAATAGCATCCCGACGGGCTTATTGTCCCTGCCAACAGAGGTTGAGCTGGAAGTTTATGGAGCATACTATTATACGGGTGCTACGGATAATTGTGGAGGACCGGATTATACATCATATGATGGATCCGGTATTTCCACTGCCTTACTCAGTTCTAATGAGGGGGTCATAAATGCGGAATTTGCCCTTGACGCAAATCCTGATAATTTTTCATCAATTAGAATAGGTGTTGCCGGAATTGGCGCCTCTATTGAGCAAAAATTCTATTTTGATTCTACCACTGAAGCGACGGATCAATTTGATGTTCAAATAGGATTATCGCCAGGGTTTTTAGATTTAGCTTTGTTGGGCAATTCTATCAGCTTTTCAACTTGGAGTAACGGAACCCAAATTGCATCATATCCCTTAAATGATGATATAGTGTATTTGGACCTATTAACTTTATTGGGAGATAACGCCTTAATTACGGCAACCTTAATACCTGGAGAGCCTATAGATGAGATTAGGGTTACCTATACTTCATTGGTGACCGTTAGTTTGTTTCAGGAAATGGGAATCGATGTGTATGGCATTGATAGAATATCTAGCAATTCCAATATTACTATAGATCCAATATCTTCGGACGATATTGTTGACTCAACAGAAGCAACTGATCCAATTTCAATCAGCGGATCTGTTACGGGCGATTTCCAGGCAGGTAACGATGTTTCTATTATCATTGACGATACTATTTATAATGGAGAACTGGTTTTGGACCCAAGTGGCAGTCTCAGATATCAAATTGACGTTCCTGGTGCTTCATTACAAAATGATGCCGACAAGGTTGTTCAAGTGCAAGTTACATCAATAAATACTAATTGTACCGAGACTTCCTCCAACATTAGGCCTTATACCTTTATTTTACAGGCGCCCACCGTAAATTCACAGACCACCAACGATGCCACCCCTGTATTGTCGGGTACGGCCGAGGCCGGCTCTACGTTGACTGTTACTGTTGCGGGCGCCACCTATACTATTGTTGCGGGTGGTTCAGGAAACTGGAGCCTTGATACGGAAACGGAGGTTCCTGACAGCGGTATCTTTTCCCCGGATGTCAATGGGTCCAATGAAGTTGTGGTTAGCAGTGAGGACGACGCAGGGAATGTTTCTTTTGATACCACCACTAATGAATTGGTGATAGATACTACCTTGCCTATAGTACCTATAATAACGAGTATAAGTGAAGACACGGACATAGCAAATGATGGAATTACATCTGACAATACCTTGATTATAAATGGTTCGGCCGAACCGAATAATGTAGTGGAGGTATTTCTGGATGGAACTAGTATCGGGAACATTATTGCGGACATAAACGGGAACTGGAGTTTGGATTATACCGCTAAAATTCTAAGTGACGGTTTGTACACCTTAGTGGTAAGAAGCGAAGATGGAGCAGGAAATTTAAGTGATTTTTCAGAGCCATTTGACATAGAAATAAATACAATTGATTTAGACAGTGACAATGATGGCCTGACCGATACCGAAGAGGCCGCTTTGGGCACGGATCCCAACAATCCCGATACGGACGGCGATGGTACCCCTGATAGGGAAGATGCCTTTC
>CAXAVP010000097.1:0-14087 GCA_963972175.1 uncultured Arenibacter sp. | reverse complement strand
TTCTCTTTTCTTTAGCTCAATATATCCTTTACCACATCCCCATGTACATCGGTCAGTCTAAAGCGTCTGCCCTGATGTTTATAGGTCAGCCGTTCGTGATCTATACCAAAAAGGTGAAGCAGGGTAGCTTGAAAATCATGTGTGTGCACGGGGTCTTTTACAATATTATAACTAAAATCATCTGTCTCACCGTAGGTAAATCCAGGTTTAACTCCGGCTCCGGCCATAAACATGGTAAAAGCCTTGGGGTGGTGGTCCCGTCCGTAATTGGTGTCTGTAAGCTGCCCTTGGGAATATACGGTACGACCAAACTCTCCTCCCCATACCACCAAAGTATCTTCCAGCATACCCCTTTGTTTTAGATCCTTTATCAAAGCTGCCGTGCCCTGATCTGTATTCTTACTCTGATGCCTTACCCCTCCTGGGCAATTACCGTGCTGATCCCACCCTTGGTGGTAGAGCTGAACAAATTTCACATCCTTCTCCAATAACTTTCTAGCCATTAAACAGTTGGCTGCATAGGTCCCTGGATTGCGACTGTCGGGTCCGTACATATCAAATATATAATCCGGTTCATCGGATAAATCCGTTACCTCCGGTACCGAAGTCTGCATTCTATAAGCCATTTCATATTGTGAAATCCTGGCATTGATCTCGGGATCACCATAGGCATCATGTGCAATACCGTTAAGTTTGTTCAGATAATCCAACATTTTTCTCCTATCATTGCCGTCATAGTTCTCCGGATCACTTAGGTATAATACCGGATCCTTGCCCGACCTAAATTGTACTCCTTGATGTTCTGTAGGCAGAAATCCATTGCCCCATAATCTGGAGTACAATGGTTGCCCAGATCCATTCTTGGATACCAGGGCAATAAAAGTGGGCAAATTATCATTGTCCGACCCCAGTCCGTAACTGAGCCAAGACCCTATCGATGGTCTACCTGGCTGTTGACTCCCCGTCTGAAAAAAGGTGATGGCCGGATCATGGTTAATAGCATCGGTGTGCATGCTTTTTATAAAACACAGATCGTCTACCACCTCCGACAAGTAGGGCATGGCCTCACTTACCCAGGCTCTGGATTCGCCATACTGTTTAAAGTTTAATACAGATGCCGCAATTGGGAATGCCGTTTGGTCGGCACTCATCCCGGTTAAGCGTTGTCCTGCCCTAACCGAATCGGGCAGATCCTGGCCATACATATCCTTTAATTTGGGTTTGTAATCAAAGAGATCTAATTGCGAGGGACCACCGCTTTGAAAAAGATAAACAATGCGTTTGGCCTTTGGTAAATGATGGGGCAACCCCAGTTTATTTTTGGTAAAGGTATTTATGGCCTGTTCTGGATGGGACAAGGGGTTTACCGCACTCCAAAGTTTGTCTGTATTCAGCAGGGAACCTAGGGCAAGGGCTCCGATTCCCATTGAAGTTTTTTTAAAGAATTCCCGTCTATCCAGTTGCTTCTCAACATCCTGCAGATCCTTGTTGTTAGACCTTAACTTATCATGATGATCACACATAACCAACTATTTGTTTTAAATGTCCTCTATTAAGGTATTACCTTTTTGTTATAAAAAAATCCGAATTCATAATAGTATTTGCCACCACTGCATTGGCTGCTACCAAAGCCTTGTCATCGTTGCTGTCCAATTTAAACTCTCCGGTATTTAACCAACCTTGTGCTTTACTTGGGTTGGCAGAGAATTTTTTATATTCTTCATCCCTAAGATCTACCAACAATTGCAGTTCCTTCTCTTGAATTTGCCTTCCCGTAAGTTGTCTAAAAACCCGGGAGACAGCCATTCTTGGATTTTTATCCCTGCTCATTGTCTTGCCCAGGACCCGGGCAGCCTCAATATAAGTCGGGTCGTTTAGCAGCACCAAGGCCTGGAGCGGGGTATTTGTTTCCTGTCTTTGAATGGTACAAACGTCACGTGCAGGAGCATCAAATGTGGCCAAGGTAGGGTGCGGCACGGAGCGTTTCCAAATAGTATACATACTTCGGCGGTAAAGCTTGTCCCCTGTATCTTCCCTGTAGGTGGCGTTGTTTACTCTCCAAAGGCCCTCTGGCTGGTATGGGCTTACACTTTCCCCTCCAATAGTCCTATTTAGCAAACCGGAAGCAGCCAAGGCATAATCCCTTAACATTTCCCCAGTTAATCTTTTTGCCGGACCTCTGGCCAGCATTCTATTGGCTATATCACGTGCCAAGAGTTCCTCACTTGCTGTAGAAGATTGTTGGTAGGCATGGGACATTACTATCATTTTCTGTAATGCTTTTACATCCCATCCAGAATCCCTAAATTTTATGGATAGCCAATCCAGCAGCTTTGGGTGACTGGGCATTTCGCCTTGATTCCCAAAATCTTCCGATGTCTTTACCAGGCCGTATCCAAAGTAATGTTGCCAGAAACGGTTTACCGCCACTCTTGCCGTTAAGGGGTGGTCTTCGTGAAACAACCACTTGGCCAACCCCAAACGGTTTTTAGGATAGTCATCGAACCTTGGCAAAATGGCTTCCGGGGTATTGGGAAATACTTCCTCTGTCCTGGCGTTGTAGACACCACGGTCTAAAATATAGGCCTGTACCGGTTGGGCCGTCTCCTCCATAACCATCACTTCCTTTACTTTTTCAATACTGTCTACATAACTTTTGCGCAATTCTGCCAATTGGCGGCGTTCTACCTTTGCCTCTTGGGACACGGCCTTTGTATAATACTCCTTCAATACCTCCCTATCAACCGGCGAAAGTTCTGTGACCGACTTGTTCGTCAATCGCAGTGGATTCTCATGCCCGGCAAGCTGCATTATCTCCAATAAAGACAAATCTCTTTCATAAACTCTTATCTCGTCTATTACCGCCCCTTTGATTCCCTTGCCCCGCAATCTGGCTCCCAGTTGTAATCCGGGTTCATTGTTGTTTCTAAACAGAATATCTTTGTATAGATTGTCTGTTTGCACCAGGGTCTCCATCTCCTTTCCATTTACAAAGAGTTTGTATCCTTGCGCCTTACTGGAACCATCATAGGTAATAGCAAAGTGTACCCACTGGTCACTTGGAAATTCGGTTTTTGACAGCTCAACGATTGCATTGTTAGGAGCCGTATGCGCCATCATGAGCTCCAATTTATTGTCTACTATCTTTAAATGATATCCCCGCCAATTATAAAGAATGGCCCCGTCTCCCTTATGAAAAATATTGCCTTGGGAAATATCGGCAGGAATATTGGCCCAAAGGCTTATACTAAAAGCATCACTTCTCCCAAATACACCCGTTTTCCTTAAGTCTAACCAAGTATCCCCATCTAAAAAAACACCTTTTCCCTGCTTCCCTTCGGACAGGTCTATTACCTGACCTTCTGTTCCCTCTCGCTTCATAGTCCCGTTATTACGGGCATCTACCAAATTCCTTAGACTTTTATCATTTAGGTTATAATAGGCTGTTAACCCATCAACAGGACTATTTTTTAGTATGGAATGGTAGGCCTTTTTCGAAATCCATTGATCAAAATTTACAGCCATTTCACTGCGTTCCAAATCTTTGATCTCCGCTTCCTTATCTTTAACCATTTGCTCCAAATAGGCCAGGACCTGATCTTCCTCTTCTGTGGTCAACATCAAGGTAGGTACGGGCGTGGCATCGTTCCAGGAAATCTGTCCAGACTCGTTAATATTATTGAAGAAACTGGTCATTTCGTAGAAATTCTTATGCGAAATAGGATCATATTTATGATCATGACATCTGGCACAGGCCACTGTAAGCCCCATAAAGGCCTGCCCCACTGTACTGGCACGGTCCACGGCGTATTCTACCAAAAACTCTTCGTTCACAATGCCCCCTTCCATATTTTGCGGATGGATCCGGTTAAAGGCAGTGGCCAAAATCATTTCCCTGGAAGGCTTGTCCATTAGATCCCCTGCCAATTGCCAGCTAACAAATTGCTCATAGGACATATTATTATTAAACGCATCAATTACCCAATCTCTCCAGGGTGACATGTCACGATACCTGTCTACGCTATAACCATGGGTATCGGCAAAGCGCGATAGGTCCATCCAACCCAAAGCCATTTGTTCCCCATAATGGGGAGAGGCCAACAATTTATCAACTTGCTTTTCATAGGCATTGGGGGAAGTATCCTGCAAAAAAACATCCATCTCTTCCAAGGAAGGTGGCAATCCCGTTAAATCTAGGTACAATCGCCTTAACAACAATTCCTTGTCCGCCCTAGGTGAAAACTGTAAACTATCCTGCTCTAAACGGGAGAGTACAAAATTATCTATTGGATTAAGCAGCATACTATCATTCTTCACCTTAGGAACTTCATATGCTTTTGGCTTAATAAATGCCCAATGGTCCTTGTATTCCGCACCATCTTCTATCCATTTGATCAAGACTGCCTTTTCATAATCGGATAAGGACAGATGCGAGCCCGGTTCCGGCATAATGTATTTTGGATCTGCGGTAATTATACGGTGAAAAACTTCACTTTTCTTCAGGTTTCCCGGTTTAATGGCAAAGGTCCCTGGTGACTCGGTAGATTCCTTAAAGGCCAACTCTGGGGTATGCAATTGCAAGCCGCCTTTTATCTTGGCATTGTCCGGCCCATGACAAATAAAACACTTGTCGGATAAAATAGGTTTCACATGTAGATTAAAATCTATTTCCTTGGGCAACTTTTCATACTCTAAAGCTACCAATTCAGGTATTTCCGGACCTCCACAAGAAAAAAGCAACAAAAACCAGAAACAAACTATCAGATTCTTAATAAAAGTCATATTCAAACTAGTATTTTAGCAAGAGACCAAAGTTATAATTTAAGTATTCACAATACTATATCCAAATCAGCCCAAGTATTGTACATTTCCGACATTTCTATTTTAATAACCCATTTTTATTTTTTCACTCCTTAACCAATCACCCATTTTATTAGTATATTGAACCTAAAAATCCAAAACCATCAGATTGTTCCAAATCCGACACAAATTTTTAAACTATGTCCAAAATACTTCAATCGTTAAAATTGGCACTGCTAAATATTGGGTATGCAAAACTTGGACCCTTATGGGATTTTGACAATGTTATCAGTCCGTTTTTCCGAATGTATTATATAACTACAGGAAAGGCCATGATATACCATAGCAATAAGACCATTGAACTAAAACCCGGTCATATATACCTTATACCCAGTTATACTTTTGGCAGATACAAATGTGATAACTACCACGAACAGTATTATATAAGTTGTTTGGAAGAGATAAAAAATGGTTACTCCATATTTAATTACGGCAGCTTTAGCTATGAGGCAAAGGCCAACCCTATGGACCTTTATTACTTTAAGCGCCTATTGGAATTAAATCCCAATAGACAATTGGAGGACAACAACCCTAAAATTTATGACAATAGGCCATCCATTATGGATTTTGAAAAGAGAAATGAAAATTTAAGCCTATGCGAGTATTTGGAAACCCATGCCATATTAAGAATATTACTTTCCAGGTTCGTAGAGGGTACCAATGCACAAAAAGGCAAGAGCAATATAAAAAAGGAATTTGGCATGGTTTTAAACTATATCCATGAAAATCTGCACGAACATTTAACGGTAAAGCAATTGGCCACTTTTTGTCATTTAAACACCGACCATTTCTCTAGGGTATTCCAAGAAAATTTTGGGATGCGCCCCAATAAATACATACAATCCAAACGTATTGAAAGGGCACAACTCCTATTGCTTTCCACAAACAATTCCCTAAAGCAAATTGCAGAAAAAGTAGGATTGGAAAACCTATCCTATTTCAATAGAGTCTTTAAGAGTCATACCGGCAAAACCCCTGGAAAATTTAGGGAGGAACAACTGAAAACAAATAGCTGACCCCAAAGCATATCTTTAAGAAAGAAAAAAACCTTATGCCGGGGAACAATCCCCTTGCATAAGGTTATAATAAGTCTTAATATAGTTGCTTAATCGAAGTCTACAAAATCACCTCTAAACCCTTAGTTCTTGGCAAAAACCAAATCAAAGTCTACAGTAACATCGTCTCCAACAATAATTTGGCCAAACATGGCCGTTGGTGGGACCATATCAAATTCTTGCAATGTAATTTCCTTGGCACCTTTAAAAGTGTAATTACCATCTTCTTTTTGAAACTGGGATGTTATCTCAACCACTTTGCCTACTCCGGCTATGGTAATCAGCCCTTTAAGATGTAAGGTGTTAACCGCTTCTGGAACTTCCTTTACCTCCTTTAGCTTAAACGACACTTGCGGATGTTCTTCTTTCTTTAAGGCTGCGTGCATTTTCTTATCCATGGCCGCACCGCGCTCACTATTAATTTTTGCTACATCTACCTGAAACAATAGCTCTTTAATCTCCTCTCCTTTAACTTCCATATTTCCCTTTATGGAATTGGCCACTACCGTCCAATCATGAATTGTTGAGCTGCCATTGATCTTAAGGGTGCTTTCACTGGTTAAGGTAAAAGATTCTTGCGCATGGCCCACAAAAACCATAAACAACACTACTATTAAAAAAAGTCTATTTTGCATACAGTTGGTTTACTATTGATGTATTGATGAAAATCTATGTCTATTCGTCCAACACAGTTTGCCAGAACAATTTCTGTTCTTCTTCTGTTGGCTGCTCTTTGGGGCTTACCAATCTAAATCCAATAAAATTGGAATCTGTGTTCCACCAAAAACTTTTTGGAATCTGCGGATCCCTCTTTTGAAGTTTTAAACTTGATGCAACTCTGGCCGAAGACCTTAAAACGTCTGCATCATCATCCCAAGACCCCCCTCTGATAACACGTGGATGTATTACCGTGGGCTGTACCCAAGGGTTTTTGGACTCTGTTATGGCATAGGCATTTTCCTTGTATTCGTCCAATGTCCATTCCGCAACATTCCCGTGCATATCGTAAAGCCCCCAAGGGTTGGGAAGTTTGGTACCCACCTTGGCATATTGATTATTGGAATTCTTATAATACACGGCGTAGTCATCTATCTTAGAAACATCATCCCCAAAAGAATAAGCCGTATTGGTTCCGGCCTTGGCCGCATATTCCCATTCTGCTTCCGTTGGCAGTCTATAGAATCTTCCCGTAACCGTACTCAACCATTTACAGAAAACCAGTGCAGAGTAGGCAGACATACTGATAGCTGGATACCCTACTTTTCCCATACCATAGGAAGGGTCCTCATATGGTGGACTAGGCCTTGTAATGGCGTCTATTGCCCCTAATTTATCCGCTTCCAAATTCTGGAACATATTCTTGTTTTGCTTAAAAAACAACTCAAAAGCTTCCCAGCCAAGTTCATATTTCCCCATATAGAAAGCATCCAACTCTACCTTTTTTACTGGCCCTTCATGCGCTTTTCTGTTGGCTTGGGATTCTGGACTCCCCATCATAAAACTGCCTTCGGGAATCAATACCATATCAAAGGCGATATCGGTAGCGGGGATATTCTCTGTAAATTCTTTGACTGTGTCCGTTGCTTCCTCCGTTTTTTCTGGAACCGCAGCTACTGGCTGTACCGTTTTACAGGATTCAAAAAAAGCAATAAAAAAAATAAAGAGGAAAAGCTTAAAAAAGGATAGATTTGAAAATCTATGGGTAACGCTATGCATTTTATACATTAGTTTTAGTTGATCGCATAAAAATATTATTAATTATTTAAACTTTGCAAGCCAAAGTTAATTTTATACCAAATAACTTAACATTTATAAGGTTTAATCCCTAATAACAGCCATATAATTTCGTAATATTGACTACTCAAAAAACTACACGCCATGAAAACAAAAATTATTTTCACACTACTGATTGGCCTTATTTCTGTTAGCCTGTCCTATGGACAACTAAAAAAGGTGACCACAGTGGAAGGCATTACGGAATACAAAATGGACAATGGGCTAAAGGTACTTTTGTTTCCCGATAATTCCTCACAGACCATTACGGTAAATATTACCTACTTAGTAGGATCAAGACATGAAGGGTATGGGGAAAAGGGAATGGCCCATTTACTGGAGCATATGGTGTTTAAGGGCACCCCAAACCACCCGAACATTCCAAAAGAATTAAGTTCCCATGGCGCCAGACCAAATGGCACCACCTGGTATGACAGAACCAACTACTTTGAGACTTTTAACGCCACGGACGACAATCTGGAATGGGCCTTGGACCTGGAAGCGGATCGCATGGTAAATTCCTATATCGCCAAAAAAGATTTGGAATCCGAATTTAGTGTGGTTCGTAACGAATTTGAGAGTGGCGAGAACGACCCATCACGGGTACTCATGCAAAAAGTAATCAGTGCTGGATATATTTGGCACAACTACGGGAATTCAACTATTGGGAACCGTTCCGATATAGAAAGGGTCCCCATAGAGAACCTCAAGGCCTTTTACAAAAAATTCTACAGACCGGACAATGCGGTGTTAATGGTTACGGGCAAGTTTGATGAAGACAAAACCCTGGCCCTGATAGAAAAGAAATTCGGGGTCTTGGAAAAACCAAGTATTCCATTAAGTGATTCTTATACCAAAGAGCCCGCACAGGACGGGGAAAAGTCCGTACACCTGAGTAGGGTAGGCGATTTACAATTGGTATCCGCCATGTATCATACCCCAGCAGGCTCACATGAGGATTACGCTGCCATGGCAATTGTGGAAAACGCCCTAACCGACGAACCTTCGGGCCGACTCTACAAAGCCTTGATAGAAAACCAAAAGGCATCCTCTATTTGGTCTTTTTCTCCATTTACAAAGGAACCTGGGTTTTTATATATCAATGTAGATGTGCCTTCTGATAAAAATGCCGATGAAGTAGAGAAAACACTCAAGCAAACCTTGGACGCCATCAAAAACCAACCTATTACCCAAGAAGAACTGGATCGGGCAAAGGCCAACCTCTTAAAACAAATAGATCAAATTTTTAGAAACTCGGCCTACCTAGGCACTTATATGAGCGAATTTATTGGTGCGGGCGATTGGCGATTGGCTTTTATACAAAGGGACAGAATTGAAAATATGACCCTGGAACAAGTAAATGAAACCGCTAAGAAATACCTGATCTCCACCAATAGAACTATTGGAAGGTTTAAACCAACCAAACAGCCCGAAAGAGTGGAAATAGAACATACGAAAGACTTGGAAGCTTTAGTATCCAATTATACAGGCAAGGAAGACATGGGTACCGGCGAGGCATTTGACGTAGGCTATGATGCCATTCAAGCAAGATTGGACACAGGCGAACTCTCCAACGGCATTGCCTTTGGTATTATTGAAAAAAGCAATAGGGGCAAAACGGTAAGACTGAGCTTTAGCACCAGAAACGGGGACGCCAAATCGCTTACCGATAAAGGGGTAGTACCTTCGTTTACCGCAAGCATGCTAAACAAGGGCACCACCTCCAAAACAAGGCAACAGATAGAGGACGAGCTAAGCCAGTTAAAATCGTCCATATCCTTTAGGGCCAGCAATGGAAATCTCTACGCCACGGTTGTATCCACAGAGGAAAATTTGATGTCCAGCCTGAACCTGATGTCCGAAATGCTAAAGAACCCCGCTTTTGATGCCTCAGAATTGGAAAAATTAAAAACAGAGTCCCTAGCCTATTTGGAGAGCAATAAGACCGAACCTCAATTCCTAGCCACTAAAAGAATGTCTGTCATAAATAATGCACACCCAAAAGGGCATCCATTGTATATCATGACGGTTGAAGAGGAAGAAGCCGCTATTAAAGCCGTGACCATTGAGGACATAAAGAAATTCTACAAGAACTTTTATGGCCTAGGCAGATCCATATTGGTAGGCATAGGGGATTTACCTTCCACGGAAGTCAAAGATTTTATGACAAAGGAATTTACCAACTACCGCAGCAAAAACCGTTACGAGCGACTAAAAAATCCGCACGTGGCATCCAAGGATATTCATGAGGACATACTAACCCCTGACAAGAAAAACGCCATGACTTTTGGCAACCTTAATATAAAAATAAGCCAAGACCATGAAGACTATGCTGCCCTTAGCATTGGCGCCACCATTTTAGGTGGAGGTTTTTTAAATTCGAGAATAGCAGATAGGTTGAGGCAAAAGGACGGTGTTAGTTATGGTGCCGGTGCTGGGTTCCGAGCAGATTTTGATGCCGAGGACCAAAATTCCTCTATGTACCTTTATGCTATTTATGCCCCTGAAAACTATGACAAAGTTCAACTGGGCTTTCAAGAAGAGATAGATCGTTTTATAAAAGAAGGAATAACGCAGGACGAATTAAAGGATGCGGTAAATGGTTGGATACAGGAAGAAAATGTATCCCGCGCCAAGGATGCCGAATTGGCGAACATGATAAACAACAATATCTTCTATGATCGCACTATGGATTTCCAAAAATCCCTTGAAGAACAAGTGAAGAATTTAACAGTAAGTGATGTTAACAAGGCTATCCAAAAATACATAAAACCCTACCAAAGCTGGACGGTGGTAAACGCCGGGGATTTTAAGAAATAAGAAGAAAAAACTTTAACCTACTCAAAAGAAACAGTCCAAAAACTTAAATTTTTGGACTGTTTCTTATTATACACCCTTTAAAACTGCTACCTTATTGACCAATTTCCGAAGCCTCGAACGACATTAATTCGCCTTGCCCGAAAACGGGAGTAACCGCAATGGGGTTACAACAAACCTCACAGTCCTCAACATAGGTCTGTCTGCTAACAGATGGGTCCAATAACATGGATATTTCTTCCCAACAATAGGGACATTGAAAAAAGTGTTCGTACATAACTTAGTGCTCTTCTACAGCCACAAATTAAGCATAGGACAATTCCCCTTTTTTAAAAACAAAAGGATCACAATCCCTTAAAATGGTACCTCCAATAGTTGCCCCGTTAATTGCAGTAGTTGCAGTTCGGCCAATTTGGCGTCATACTTGGCCAAATTTTTATTGGTCTGGGCATTTAAGAGGTTTATCTGAGCCTGTCTGAATTCTATAGATGTAATTCTACCCAATTGGAACTGCTCTTTGGAACGCTCAAAATTATTCTGATTGGTAATTACATTCTGCTCCTGAATCTTGAATATCTGCAATCGATTTTCATAGATTGCCAAGGCATTTAATATATCCCTATCCACTTCAAGAGACACCTGCTCCTTTAACAACTCTTGGTTTTCATAAGCTATTTTAGCATTCTTTACCCTTACCGTAGTTCCTCCGCCATCAAACAAATTCCAGGTAAGACTGGCCCCCAAGGCAAAGTTTAGACTGTTCCTGTTGCTACCAGGAATTATTTGGCCAGGTATAAAGGAGGTAGCTGCACTCTGGTTTAAATTCCAACCGTACGAACCGCTAAGTCCCAAGCTGGGAAGGTAACCCGACCTGTTTACCTTTATATCGTACTCGTTAATGGCCAAATTGCGCTCTGTTTGAAGTATAGCAACATTATACTCCTTGGCACGAGCTATATATTCCTCTATTTGCAATCTAGGTATAAAGGACACCAATGTATCTACGGCATAGGTTTCATTTAAATTTTGGCTAAGCACCACATTTAAATCGCGTTTGGCATTGGCCAAATTCTGCTGCACATTCATTAAACTGATGCTGTCATTGGTAACATCCACTTGGGCATTTAGGATGTCCAATTTTGTGTTCTGCCCATATTCAAAGGAATATTCCGCTCTTTTAATTCGGTCCTTTGAAATCTGTAAGGCTTGTCGCAATACATTTTCATTTTCGCTAAGTCTTGCAATTTCATAGTAAACACTAAACAACTGTAAAACGGTATTCTCTATGGTTTCCCTGGCCTGTAGTTCCGTTAACTGATATTGTTCCTTGAGGCGCTTATAATTATAAAGTCGACCAAACCCATCAAAAAGGGTATAGTTTAAGCTTAGAGCAGCGTTATAAGATTGGGACTCCGCATCGTTTATCTCCAAATCTGGTCTGGGAAGACCGTCCGAATCAAATTGCCCTGGATATCCCGTATTACTGTTTAATTCATTATAATTAGCACTGGCTGTACCGCTTAGGCTGGGCAAATACCCAGAGTTCAATAAACCACTGTTATTTTCGGCTATGGCCATCTGGTTCGTGGCTACCTTAATTCCAAAGTTGTTTTCCAAGGCAAGGGAAACAGCCTCATCTTTGGACAATAGTTTTTCCTGTGCCTTTGCACCACTACATACAGAAAATAAGAAAGTGGCTATTAAATAGGTATATCTCATTATTTCTTTTCTTCCAATTTGTTGGCCATTACATTTTCACCCTCCACTGATGTTGTGATTTCTTGTGGGTGCCCGTTGTTTTTATGTCTTTCAAAGCCCTGCATATGGCGTTCTTCAACTTGTTCCTTTATGGCCCTTTCCACCTCTTCCTTGCTTACTTCTTTTCCGGTTGCCAACCATTTGCTCCCTACTTTAATCTTATTGCTAAAAGCAAGCAACAAAGGCAACATCAGTAAAGTCAGCAAGGTTGCATATCCAATTCCATAGGCAATGGATATAGCCATAGGCTTTAAAAACTGTGCCTGTCTACTTTTCTCCAATAGTAATGGTGCCAATCCGGCAATGGTGGTAATTGACGTTAAAAATATGGCCCTAAACCTGGAACGGCCGGCCTCATATATGGCGTCATCAAATTTCATCCCATCCCTAAGGTTTCCATTAAACTTCCCTATGAGGACCAGCCCATCGTTCACCATAATCCCGATCAGGGCAATAATACCCAACATGGACAACACATTAATTGGGAAATCATGGATCCAATGTCCCCATGATACCGCCGTAATACTAAAAGGTACCAAAACGATCAACATTAGTGGCTGACTAAAGCTTCTAAAAGTAAAGGCAATCGTAATATAAATCAACATTAAAACAGAAAGGCCTACAAATTTTAAGGACCCAAATAGTTTATCGGTCTCCCTATTCTGCCCCTCATAGGAAGCTGTAACCGTAGGATATTTAGAATGTATCTCTGGCATTATTACCGTCCTAATTTCATTCATGATATCGGTAGCACTAGTGGTCTTATCATCTTTAATATCTGCTGAGACCTGAATTTCACGCTGTCCTTCCAAATGGTTTATGGCTACATCTCCTCTTTCTATTACATAGGTGGCAATCTCTTTTAAGGGCACCTTACTGCCGTTAGGGGTACTGATCCTCATATCGTCCAAATCATTTATGGACGATCTATCCGCTCTATCGTAGCGCACCCAAACACGTATTTCATCCTGCCCCCGCTGAAAACGCTGTGCTTGGGAACCGAAGAACCCGGCCCTGACCTGGTTCATAACACTTCTAAGGTCCAGCCCCATTAAATAGGCATTCTCTTTAAGTTCCAAGCGTATCTCCTTTATCCCTGCAGGATCATTGTCTGCCACATCCTTGAGCAGGGCATTATTTTCCAATACGGCCTTCAGTTCTTTCTTGGCAGCCTTTAACTCCCCTATATTATTACCCAACAAGGATACAGAAATAGGGCTTCCCCCAAAATTACCCCCAGAACCGTAAATAAGACTTTCTACGCCTACAACCGGACCTACCAACTCCTGAAGCCTATTTGTAATTAAATCGGACCGTATAGCGTCTGGTCGTTCCTCACCCGGCAAGAGATTTATATCCAGGGAGGCCGAAGAGGAACCCGGCCCTACCTTCCTGATCATATTTTCAAAAAGCTGCTTACCCGTTCCCTTTAAGTACTTCTCTGTAAGTTCCTTGTCTACTATCTTGGCTTTTTCCTCTATTAGGCTAATAATGGAATCGGTCACCCTTTCATGGGTACCGTTGGGCATTAAAAGATCTACAGACACCCTATCACTGGCTACCCTTGGAAAAAAGGAGGTTCTAATAATACCCCCTCCAATGGAACCGAAGCTCAGGAATAGCAACATCACGAACACGGAAAACATCAGAATCTTATACTTAAGCGAAAAACGCAACAAGGGTCCATATAACCTATCGCGCATCCAATTCATAAAGCCATCTCCCCACTCATTAATGACCCTTAATTTGGCAAACAGGCCTGCAATTCCCGTTTTAGGTTTCTTATCCAAGGGCTGAAGGGCTTTGGAATGAGCCAGGTGAGCT
>CAXAVP010000096.1:0-14350 GCA_963972175.1 uncultured Arenibacter sp. | reverse complement strand
GCAGGCCGAGGCTTCCTCTTTGGACGAAGTGGTGGTAGTGGGCTATGGAACCCAAAGGAAATCTGACCTAACCGGTGCAGTAGGGGTATTAAGTAATGATGACCTGCTTAAATCTCCGGTGAACAATTCGCTTCAAGGATTGCAAGGAAAGGTAGCTGGTGTAAATGTCTTTCTTAATTCTGGTTCTCCCTCAGGAGCCCCAAAAATAGTGATACGGGGAGTAGGCACTATAAATTCTTCTTCGACTCCCTTATATGTGGTAGACGGAGTGGCTATGGAAGATATTCAATACCTGAATCCAAATGATATTGAACGTATGGAAGTGTTAAAGGACGCTTCTTCTGCTTCCATATACGGTGCCAGAGGAGCCAATGGTGTGGTGCTGATTACAACCAAGAGAGGAACCCAGGCGGGCAGAATGATTGTTGGGTATGATGGTTTTGTAAGCGTTGGTCAAATGCAAAATAAAATGGATCTTTTAAATGCCGAAGAGTGGTTGGACGTGGTAAGGATAGGTATGGAAAATACCCCTAAATATAGACCGGATGGTCCTGCACCTATTTTTACTACCAATGATCCAAGGTTATTTGATGCTAATGGAAACCCCTTGTACGATACGGACTGGCAGGACGAGGCTACCAGAACGGCTATCTCTAATAACCACCAGCTTAGCATTCAGAGCGGTAATGAAAAATCTTCAATAGGTGCCTTCTTAAATTACTCGCATATGGAAGGAATTATGCTTAACAATGACGTGGACAGAATAAGTGGAAAGTTAGCCTATGATGTTAGTCCAAAGGAATGGTTGTCTTTTGGTGTTAACCTTTTGGTGAACAATGTTAAGGAAAAAGAATTTGAGGAAGGCGGGGGAGGTCAGGTGCCTAGACGTACCATGATAGAAATGCCACCAATATTCCCTGTTAAGTTTCCAGATGGCTCCTATAGTAATAGTTTTGATGTAGAGGATGCCTATAATTTAGAGGCTATGGCCAATCCGGTACATGTTTTGGAAACTCAGGACAGACTATGGGAGCGCAATCAAATATTTGGAAATGTTTTTGCCAAATTCAATATATTGCCTGGTCTGGAGTTCAGGACGCAATTTGGTTTTGATAAACGGATAAACGGCAAGGAGGAGTACTCTCCACGTGATCTAATAAACATATCGGCTCCGAACGGATTTGCAAGAATCTACTATTCCAAAAGTACCTATTGGCAACAAGAAAATTACCTTACCTATAAAAAGGAATTGGGTGACCATAGATTTAATGGAATGCTTGGGTTGAGTTGGCAAGAGCAGCGGTTTAAATCATCTGATATCCAAGCCCGTGGATTTAGTGACGACTTCTTTAAATATCACAATATTGGATCGGCCAGTAATCCTAGTGCGCCATCTTCCAATTACAGTAAATGGGCTTTGAACTCTTATTTCTTAAGAACCGGTTATACCCTAAAAGATAAGTATATGGTAACCCTAACCGGTAGGGTAGATGGCTCCTCAAGATTTGGAGCTAACAACAAATATGGGTTTTTCCCATCAGCAGGATTGGGGTGGATGATGTCTGAAGAAGATTTTTTGGCTGATAGTGAAAAAATAAACCGTCTTAAGATAAGGGCTAGCTACGGAATTACAGGAAATACAGAGATCCCGGCCTATAGTTCGTTGGCCACCGTCTCTTCAGGAACCATATTGTTAAATGGGACGCGGGTCGCTTCCAGCTCTGTCAATAGATTGTCCAATCCAGATTTGGAATGGGAAAAAACAAGTCAGCTTGATGTAGGATTGGACTTGGGAGCTTTTAACAACAGGATTCGATTTGAATTTGATTACTACTACAAGGAAACAACAGATCTATTGTTGGATAGGCCTGTGCCATTTGCTACCGGTTTTGTGTCGGTAAGAGACAATATTGGTGCTGTTTCCAATGAAGGTGTGGAGGCTATGCTAGTAACACAAAATATAGTCGAGACAGATTTTAATTGGCAAACTTCTTTTAATATCAATTTCAACAAAAATACCATAGAGAGCTTAGGTGAAAATGATGAGGATATCTTGCCGGGTCCAAACTGGGTGTCTGGAAGTCAGACCATATTGAGAGTAGGAGAATCATTGAGTTCTTTTTGGGGGTATGAACGATTGGGCACTTGGGGATCAGACGAGGCTGCCGAGGCTGCACTTGTTGGGGCGGTTCCAGGTGAGGCCAAACGATCCGAAGAGAAGAAAATCCTTGGGAAGGGATTGCCAGATTTTACAGGGAGTTTCACAAACACCTTTAATTACAAGAATTTTGATTTCACTGCAGATATACAATTTGTTGGAGGGGTAGATATTATGCAGCAGTTTTACCACTCTACGGAAGATAGATCGGGAATTGCCAATGGACTTGCCACTATATTGTATAATGGCTGGACTGAGCAAAATCAAAACACAATGGTCCAAGAGATCAGGAACCAATCCTATGCTGGCCAGAATAGCCAAGTGGACAGTCATTGGGTTGTTAATGGCTCTTACCTAAGGGGTAACCTGTTTTCATTGGGCTATAGTTTTACCGAGTCCATGTTAGAGAATATGGGATTGAACAGCTTAAGGGTCTATGCAAGCTTAGAGAACGCCTTTGTGATCCATTCGGATGATTTTCAAGGATATGATCCGGAAGCTACGTCTTGGGGAGATAATCAATGGGGGCAGAATATATTTTTCTTCCAATACCCTAAACCAAGAACATTCACCTTGGGTTGTAGTCTTAAGTTTTAAATCTAAATATAAAGAGTATAAATCATGAAAATTAAACATATTTTATTGCTACTCGTTATGGTTTGTTTTACTGCTTGTTCCGATTTTTTGGAGGAGGAGCCGTTGAGCGAGTTAGCTTCCGAACAATTTTTTAGTGAACCGGATCAGGCTTATAGCGCCGTTAATGCCCTTTATAGAACAGGGGCGCCCAGTATGACCGACGGGGGCGTCTATGACGGAATGCCTGTTATGTTAGGGGCTTATATGTCAGGTTTTTTTTCCAATGAATACGCAGGTCAGGAACTGCATGTTAGCAACACCCAACAATTGACTCTCAATGGTGATAATATTGGGAACTATTTACAGGGAAGATGGAGAGAATTGTACCTTGGTATATCAAGGGCTAACAATGCTATCAAGTATATTCCAGAGACTCCTGGGCTTTCTGATGCAGAACGCAACCAGCTTATTGCCGAGGCCAAATTTTTTAGAGCCTATTCTTACTATTACCTTGTTCGATTTTTTGGCCCCGTACCGTTAACAACAGAGCCATATGACTCCTTGGAGGACCTGTATCTGGAAAGAAGCCCCGTGGCGGATATATATGTATTGATAGAAGCGGATTTAAAGGATGCACTGGATAACGGAGGGTTGTCCACAATGTCCATGGTGAACAACGGAAAGCGCATTACGGCAGGAACGGTAGCAACATTGCTGTCAGAAGTATATCTCACTATGAGTGGGGCGCCATTAAACGCTAACCGTTATGGGGATGCAGCCAGCTTGGCACAGAAAATAATCAATGGCACCTATGGCTCTTATAGTTTGGTGGGGCATGACGAATTGAATCCTGGCGAGGTGGACCTGGAAAATTCTGCCTATAATAAAATAAGGAAATCGGATGCATCGGCAGAGGAACACATTTATATCAAGGAGTTTGATGCCGCAATTGCCACTTCTACTTTTCCTAGGTACTCATATCCGACCGGCTTTTCACAAGACGTACTATATGATATCGCCAATGGAGCTTACCAACCATCGGAAAGCTTTTTAGATCTCTATGATCCCGATAACGACCTAAGGGTTCAGGAAAAGCAATATTTTCATACAACCTTGGAAGGTACGGATAAAACGTTTCCCCCTACCCCTTATATGTGGCATGATGATGAAGCTATGTTCCAAACTGCACAGTCTGGCAAAGATCAGGCTATGTTGGGCTATGCAGATGTATTGCTAATTGCTGCGGAAGCTATTGCAAAATCTTCGGGAGTTACCGGAGATGCGGTGAATTATCTAGCCCAAGTGCGTGCTAGAGCTTACTGGGATACCGATATGGAAACCATAACTGGAAACCTGTCTGGGTTGGGTGTTAATGAATTCGTGGAAGAGGTTTGGATAGAACGACATAGAGAGCTGGTCTTCGAATTTCAAAACTGGTTTGATATTGTACGTACCAGGAAATTTCCCGTGGCCAGTAGTCCTGGAGTAGTGGACTTCGTAGAGGTGATTGGACATACCACAGACCAAGGAAAGCAAATTGAGGAAAAGCATATGTTGTTGCCCCTGCCTGAACCAGAAATACAACGTAACCCAAGTCTTGGCACAGACAATAACGGTTACTAGTGTTTATATATCTTAAAGATTGTTTAGTTCCTTCCCAGGTAGGAATTAATTCAAGGACAAGCTCCTTTTACCTTGACAAAGTATAAGGAGCTTTGTTTTGGCGAGTATTGAACAATATACGCAAAAAAAGTATGATGAAATGTTCTTTCTGAGAAATGGTTGGGAAAAAACAATAGGTTTTACATGTTTAGTGGAAAGACTTTACGGTCAAATTAACGTCATTTTTTAGTGTGGAAAATTATCATTTTTTGATGAAATTGTTCTATTCGGGCAAGTTCCGGGGTTATTCGTATAAAATTATTTAACTTACTTTCATTTTAAACTTATATTGAACCATAAAATTAATTCTTTGTAAAATGCAGATAAAAGAATCGTCAACTATTTATGATGTAATCATAGTTGGGTCGGGAGCAGGTGGTGGAATGGCTACAAAAGTACTTTCCGAGGCCGGATTAAAAGTGGCCGTGGTGGAGGCGGGTCCGTTTTTTGACCCCAAAAATCCAGAACAGATCACACAATTGAAGTGGCCCTATGAGTCGCCACGTAGAGGGGCAAGCACCACTAGGGCATTTGGGGAATATGACGCTGCTTATGGCGGATGGCATATAGATGGGGAGCCTTATACGCAAAAAAACGGATCTAAATTTTCTTGGTTCCGCTCCCGTATGCTGGGAGGCCGTACCAATCACTGGGGGCGTATTTCACTGCGATTCAGTGAGCGCGATTTTAAACATAAGGATGTAGATGGTCTTGGGGAGAACTGGCCTATTGGCTATGAGGATGTAAGGCCCTATTATGATAAAGTAGATAAATTGATCGGTGTTTTTGGTTCCAAGGAAGGTTTGGAAAATGAACCGGACGGATTTTTCCTTCCTGCCCCAAAACCAAGATTACATGAACTGTATTATATAGACTCGGCCAAAAAATCAAATATTCCCGTTATCCCTTCCAGGATGTCCATGGTCACCAAAAAAATAAATGAGGATCGTGGGGTTTGTTTTTACTGTGGGCAATGTGGTAGATCTTGCCAGATTTATGCCGATTTCTCCGCAGGCAGTTGCCTGATATTCCCTGCGCAAAAAAATGGAGGACAAATAGACTTATTTGTAAATGCCATGGTCCGCGAGGTAACAACCAATGAAGAGGGTAAGGCCACCGGTGTAGT
Organism: uncultured Arenibacter sp.; assembly: GCA_963972175.1. Taxonomy (GTDB): domain Bacteria; phylum Bacteroidota; class Bacteroidia; order Flavobacteriales; family Flavobacteriaceae; genus Arenibacter. The sequence continues at coordinate 8,828 of CAXAVP010000096.1, read as the reverse complement.
GTATATAAACAAGGAAGACCGTAAAGAATATGGTTTAAAAGGAAAAATTGTTGTTTTGGCGGCATCGGCCTGTAGTACGGCAAGGATACTGTTAAATTCCAAAAGTAAACAACACCCTGGCGGATTGGGTAACAGCAGCGGAGTGGTAGGGAAGTACCTGCACGATTCCACTGGGGGAGGAATGACCGGATTTATTCCGGATCTGATGAACCGTAAGACCTACAACGAAGATGGTGTGGGGGGAATGCACGTATATACGCCATGGTGGTTAGATAACAAGAAGCTCGATTTTGCTAGAGGATACCATATAGAAATATGGGGAGGATTGGGAATGCCAAGCTACGGTTTTGGATTTAATCCCAATGCCCTGAATGAATTCTTGGGTGAAAAAGTAGGTGGATATGGTAATGTCCTTAGAGAGGATGTGAAGAAATATTACGGAGCCATGATTGGTTTCGCTGGTAGAGGGGAGTCCATAGCCATGGAGAGCAACTATTGCGAAATAGACCCCAATAAAGTGGATGAATTTGGTATTCCGGTATTGCGTTTTAATTACCAATGGTCAGACCATGAACGCTTGCAGGCCAAGCACATGCAAGAAACCTTTGAGGAGTTGATCCATAATATGGGCGGACATGTTTTGGGCGACATCCCAGGAAAAGACAAAGATTACGGATTGTTGAATCCGGGTGAGATTATCCATGAAGTGGGTACTACCAGAATGGGTAACGATCCCAAAACTTCTGTAGTGAATAAATACGAGCAACTGCACGATGCGGATAATGTATTTATTGTGGATGCCGGACCCTTTGTTTCCCAGGCCGATAAAAACCCAACCTGGACCATCTTGGCGTTGGCATGGAGAACTTCTGACTATATTATCGATCAATTGAAAAAACAAAATATCTAATAGCATGGATAGAAGAAAAAGTATAAAGTCCATTATTCTCGGTGGCGTGGCCGGTGGACTCGCAATAAATGGTTGTAAACCGGGAACCGAGCCCGAGGCAGGAGCGGAACAGGCCCTTAATGTTGACGAGAAACATTTTGGTAGAACACCTGAGGAAAAGGAATTGATTAAAAAATTGCAGGCAGAGCAGTTTTTTAATGAACATGAAATGGAAACTTTGGGCGTGCTTTGTGCACTTATTTTGCCTGCCACAGATACCTATGGTAGTGCTACCGATGCAGGCGTACCCGATTTTATCGAGTTTATGGCCAAGGATATTCCATCCTACCAAACTCCTCTGCGTGGTGGACTTATGTGGTTGGATAGTAAGAGCAATAAGGAGTACGGTGCAGAATTTAAAGCTGCCACAGCTGATCAGCAAAAAGAAATATTGGATGCCATAGCCTATCCGGACAAGGAGAACCCTACCTATGAGCAACAGTTCTTTTCCTTGGTGCGTAATTTAACCGTTACCGGTTATTACACTTCCAAAGAAGGTATAGAAGACTTGGGGTATAAGGGCAACTCACCCAATGTTTGGGATGGTGTTCCTGCCGATGTGTTGGAAAAACACGGCAAGTCTTATGACCCGGAGTGGGTTGCCAAATGTGTGGACCAAAGCAAGAGAAATGTTATGGCAGAATGGGACGATGAAGGAAATTTGATTACCTAATTTTTCTTACGTACCTCCATAGTGTAAGTGGTGTGGAACTATAATTTACAAGTACCACGCTCGCCATATGCATGATAAATTTTGAAGGATGACCATGTCTTGGGATCCATTCAATAATTAAATAAAAAAAGTCCTCTATTCGGGGACTTTTTTTGTTGAATGGTATGTGGGACGTGGATGTAGCTGTTTAGGATAGATAAGGATGTGGTAGGAATCCAAATACATTTCGTTTTTTACAGCAAGATCTATTTTAACCTAATAGGCTAGGCCCTAGGTTTTTCTCCAAGTGCGTCTTCAGCCGTGGTAGTTTGTAGTTGTAAAAACACTGCATCATTGCCTTGTATTTTTACATCGAAATAGAGAGTAATTGGCACCACAATTTTCATGGGTGCTTTAAGGCTTTTGGCTCTTTTAATAATATATTATCAATTATTAATGGTATCCTGCTAATTTTCATGAATTTTGAGGTTGTTTCAATAAAAAATTCTAATTTAATTTCGTTTTAAAGCTATTATTGAAGTTTAAACTAATCAATTTTTAATATGCAGATAAAAGAATCTCCAGAAGTTTACGATGTAATAATTGTAGGTTCGGGTGCAGGTGGTGGTATGGCCACAAAGCAGTTGGCCGACGCAGGTCTCAATGTTGCGGTAGTTGAGGCTGGGCCGTTTTTTGATCCGGCCGACCCGAAAACCATGAATCAATTAAAATGGAATTATGAATCCCCTAGAAGGGGGGCTGGTACCACGAGGGCATTTGGTGAATTTGATGCAGCCTATGGGGGTTGGGAAATAGAAGGAGAACCGTATACCCATGAGCCAGGGACAGAATTTCACTGGTTCCGTTCACATATGTTGGGAGGGCGTACAAACCATTGGGGAAGGATTTCCCTGCGTTTCGGACCTAAGGATTTTAAGGGCAAGACCCGGGACGGTCATGGTGAGGACTGGCCAATAGGTTATGAAGATGTAAAGCCATATTATGATAAGGTTGATAAATTAATAGGGGTGTTTGGTACCAATGAAGGATTGGAGAACGACCCAGATGGTTTTTTTCTTCCGCCCCCAAAACCAAGATTGCATGAGATTTTCTATATAAATGGAGCCAAGAAGGCCGGGATACCTACTATTCCAGGTAGACTTTCTATGTTGACCAAAAGAATCAATACAGAGCGGGGTGTTTGTTTCTACTGTGGACAATGCTCACGTTCCTGTTCTGTTTATGCCGATTTCTCATCTGGCAGCTGTCTTATATTTCCAGCACAAAAAAGCGGTGGGCGAATTAAATTATTTGTCAATTGCGTAGTGCGTGAAGTAACTACCAATGAGGAAGGCAAAGCAACGGGAGTATCGTATATCAGTAAAGACGACAGGAAAGAGTACAAATTAAGGGGCAAGGTTGTGGTGTTGGCCGCTTCTGCCTGTAGCTCTGCCCGTATCCTATTGAATTCCAAGAGTAAGCAACATCCCAACGGATTGGGGAATAGTAGTGATCTTATAGGTAAATATTTGCACGATTCTACAGGGGCCAGTAGGGCAGCTTTTGTTCCGGCGTTGATGAACAGAAAAGTATCCTATAATGAAGATGGGGTGGGTAGTAACCATGTGTACTCTCCTTGGTGGGGAGATAACTCCAAATTAGATTTTCCAAGAGGGTACCACATAGAAGTGGGTGGCGGAATGAAGATGCCCGGATATGGCTTTAGTTTTAATCCCAATGAGTTCAATAAGTTCTTCGGTCTCAAAGTAGGGGGGTATGGGGCCAGTTTGCACGATGATGTTAAAAAGTATTACGGATCCGTATTAGGAGTGGCCGGAAGAGGTGAAAGTATTGCCCGTAAGGAGAATTATTGTGAAATAGACCCCACCACCGTAGATCAATATGGCATACCGGTATTAAGGTTTCATTACAAATGGTCAGATTTGGAGATAAATCAGGCCAAACATATGCAGGATACCTTTGAGGAGATTTTTCACAATATTGGGGCAGAGCCTTTAGGGGAAAAACCGGGCAAAGACCGGGATTACGGACTGGAAGCCCCTGGTCGTATTATCCATGAGGTGGGTACCACAAGAATGGGCAATGATCCAAAAACATCGGTCACCAATAAATTTAATCAATTACACGATGTAGATAATGTATTTATTGTTGATGCAGGGCCATTTACTTCTCAGGCAGATAAAAACTGTACATGGACTATACTGGCATTATCTTGGAGGGCCAGTGATTATATTATTGAACAATTAAAACAACAAAATATCTAGATCATGGATAGAAGAAAGAGTATACAGACAATAATTCTTGGTGCAAGTGCGTCTGCCTTGGCCTTTCATGGTTGTAAGACAGATGGACCCGATTCGGCTACGGAGGCCGTAGCACAAGCAGAAGACACCCATTACTTTGGCCGTACGCCGGAGGAATTGGAACTTATTGAAAAGTTAAATGCAGAGCAGCTTTTTACCGAACATGAGATGGAAACCATAGCGGTATTGAGTACGGTGATACTTCCGCCCAAAGAGCCTAATGGAGGACCTATTGAGGCAGAAGTTCCGGAGTTTATCGAATTCATGGGCAAGGATATTCCTGAGATGCAGCTTACCCTTAAAGGTGGGCTTATGTGGTTAGATCATAAGAGCAATGCAGATTTCGGAACCGAATTTAAGTCGGCCACCCTGGAACAACAAAAGCAGATATTGGATACTATCTGCTACCACGATCCAGAAAAACCCTTGGATGTACAACCGCTAGAGATTCAGTTTTTTTATTTAATGCGTGGATTAACCGTTTGTGGTTACTACTCCTCCAAAGTGGGAATTGCCGAACTGGGCTATAAAGGAAATACGCCCAACGTATGGGATGGTGTTCCAAAGGATGTATTGGAGCAACACGGTGTGGCCTATGATCCTGAGTGGGAAGCCAAATGTATAGATCAGAGTACTAGAAACGTAATAGCTACTTGGGATGATAAGGGCAATCTATTAACCTAGGTCCCAAAAAATAATTGTAGCTGAACAAGGTATATGAAAATGCCTTTAAAAAATAAAAAGCCTCGAAACCGGGGCTTTTTTTATATTTGAACAAACGGTAACAGTGAGAAGGAGATCCATAAAAACAAATTTTACAATAATGGTGGCCATTTTTAAAGGTTTGCTCCTAATGGCCCTGGTTTTTACTTTTGGCTGCAAGGAAAGGGCGGTCAATAAGCAGCAAGACAAGGCAGCTGAAATGGTAGTGGAGATCCCAGATACGGCAAAAGCCCAAAAGCCGCAAAAAGAAGAGGTGTCAAAACCCGTCCTAAAATCACTTGATGGTCTGGTAGATACCTTGTTTGTTAGACTTGCCGATTATAGTGCTGACTTTGATTATGATCTGCGCTATGCCACGGAAAATAATTTTCTCAAGGCCAAAGTATATGATTGCGCTGAATGTTACACCAGGGTGAAAACGGCCCGGGCATTGTTAATGGCCAACAAGGAATTTATGGATAAAGGGTATAGGATTAAATTTTTTGATTGTTACCGTCCCAATGATGTGCAATATAAAATGTGGGCAATAGTACCCAATCCGCAGTATGTGGCCAACCCGGTCAAAGGATCCATACACAACAAAGGGGGTGCCGTGGATATTACCCTGGTAACCTTGGATGGGGAGGAATTGGATATGGGAACCGATTTTGATTTTTTTGGCAAAAAGGCATACCATGACAATAGGGACCTGCCAGAAACTGTGTTGGGCAATAGGTTGCTGTTAAAGGAGACCATGGAGAAACATGGTTTTTGGTCCATTAGAACAGAGTGGTGGCACTACAATCTGGGTACTGCCTCTAACGATAAAGTAGCCAATTTTAAATGGGATTGTGATTAAAGACCTATTAAGGGTTCTTAGTTTAGAGGTCTAAACTTAATTGGGCTTCGGATACCTTTCGTCTCCGCGGAGCCAAGCCCGGTATCCACCTTGCCCTGATTAGGCTGGTCCCGCTATTTCTACGGGGGAATTACGCATCTTAGGCTATTTAATTGTCCAAATAACTTACTGCCTATGGTCCCTATACCTTGCGACAGTGAATAACTATTTTCTCGCCATTGATATCGGTGGTAAAAAATAGATAGTCTTCCCCGCCATCCTTTATTTTGAACTTTTTCCTTATTTCCGCCACGCTCGTTGGAAAATTTCTAGTCGTAATATTGGCCTTTTTCAGTTTTAATTGTTGAATTTCTTTTTTGTTGAATGCCAATACCCGCTCAATCTTGAACACCCGTCCAGGAAAGTTTATCTGATCTTGGTGGGTGTATAAATGCGTATGCTCGTGAAGTTTATATAGCTGAAAATTATTTCCTACTGTTTTAAATGCCCCGGATTTTAAGATGGAAGCATTGGGTTCGTATAAAAACTGCAGTGGAGCAGAAAAGCTGGAAATGGCCAATTTCTCTTCAGTGGGGCTAAAACGGAATGCTTCGGTATGCTTAGGGTGGAGGTTTATTGTCTGTATAGATACGGCATCCGAGTAACCCTTTTTTAATATCCACAGTAATTCTTTGACCTCATTTTTTACGGCAATAACGTGTATTTCCTTTACAAACTGCAACTCTTTTAAGCCTGCGGAAATATCCAATAGCGGAGCGGTCTTTATCATTATGTTGGGCGCACTCTCAAAAATTGCATCTAAATCCTTGGGGATATTGGGGATACAATCCGATAATAAAAACACCTTGCCCTTGGCATCATGACGTCTGGAAGGGTCTACATATATCCAATCAAATTGGCGGGGTGAATTTTTTAAAAAGGCAATGCCATTGCCTATGTGGGTCTTTATATTGGTTTTGCCCAGAACCGTGAAATTGTGTTGGGCAATCTTGGATAATTCCCCATCCATTTCACAGTGGTGCACTTGGTCAATGGTATCGCTAAAAAAATAACTGTCCACGCCAAGACCGCCAGTAATATCAAAGAGGGAAGCTGCAGCTACCAGTCCTGCTTTGTAAAGGGCTGTTGCTTCCGATGAGGTTTGCTCAATATTAAGTTTGCCCGGATAGTAAATATTTGGAGTGCTGTGCCAAATGGGAAGCTTGTCCTTGCATTTGTTCCTTGCCTCAATTTGTTGTACCAATTCCTTGTTGCTTACCTCCTTAAAAAAGGCCGGTTTCAGTAAAATAGACATGGGGTCCGTATGGGAACGGTCCCGTATAAATTCTTGAACCGGACTATCTAATATATTTGTATTCAATGTAAGCTTATAAGTTTTTGGTAATGGACTTTACAATTTTGTTTTCGGCAAAAAACTCCTTTAGGATTACTTTTATGGCCGTATAGCCGGGAACGGCAATAATCATTCCGGTAACGCCCAAAAGTATTCCCCCAATGATGATGATCAAAAATATTTCCAAGGGATGCGATTTTACACTGCTGGAAAAGATAAAGGGCTGGGAAAAGAAATTATCTACCAACTGACCAAGGGTAAAGCCTATCATTACGTAGCCCGTCTTGGGCAAAATAACACTGCTGAAATCGGCCCCTACATTGCTGGTCATGGTAAGAATGGCCATGAGCAAGCCTCCAATAATTGGGCCCACATAAGGGATAAGGTTTAGAAGGGCGCAAAGAAAAGCAATGACAATGGCGTTTTCAATGCCAAAAATAAAAAGGACAATGGAATAAATGATAAACAGGATCAATATCTGGAACACCAATCCCACAAAGTAGCGGGAGAGTAAGTTTTTTATTTTTTCTATGGAACTCTGAACCCTGTTTTCCTTATTGTTGGGGATAAGGGTCAAGAGGGACTGTTCAAATAATTTGCTGTCCTTTAAGAAGAAGAAAACGATAAACATTATAGAAAACAGTCCAACGCTAAAAGTTCCCAATATCCCTATGAGTGAATTCAGAAATTCCGGGATAAGGCCAAAGTTGATATTGGAAAGCAATTGGGAGTCTTTGAGACCTCGTTCCAAATCCTCTGATCTTACACCAAAGTATTCCAAAAGTTGGCCGTATAGTTCCTCTATATTGTTTTGTAGGGCATCTATGTTTAAAAGTGATAAATTGTGTCCCTGTTGAATGAGCAGTGGGACAAATAAGGCTATAATCCCTGCAATTATGCCAATAAGAAATACCATGGTGATGATTACGGCGATGGTATTGTTGAATTTTAATCGCTGGCGAAAAAACATCACAATTGGTCTGCCTATTAGGGAAGCCACCGCGGCAATGGCGATATATATCAATACAGCACTTATTTTATACAGAAAGAGCAGTAGAACAACAATCCCTGCAATAATCCCCAGAGCTCTTAAAATACCTTCTGAAAGTGTTTTGGCGGTCATTCTTTAACTTTTAAAAACATATGATATAATGTTGGCTCCCATTTGCAAGGCTTTTAAATGCACTTCCTTGGGGTCATTGTGTACTTCCGGGTCTTCCCATCCGTCGCCCAGATCACTTTCGTAAGTGAACACTAGAATAAGTCGGTTATTGTCAAAAATTCCAAAGGCCTGTGGTCGTTTCCCATCATGCTCGTGTATTTTTGGCAATCCCTTGGGGAATTCGTACTGCTGTTTAAAAATGGGATGGTCGGCTCCCAATTCTACCCATTGCTTGTTAGGGAATACCTTGGTTAGTTCCTTTCGCAGATAGGGTTCCATTCCGTAATTGTCGTCTATATGTAAAAATCCCCCGGATAATAAATACATTCGTAAATTTTCTGCCTCTTCTTGGGTGAAAAATACATTGCCGTGGCCGGTCATATGTAAAAAGGGATATTGGAACAGGTTGGGGCTACCTACCTCTACCGTATTGGGCTTGGGGTTTAGGGTTGTCCTTAAATGCTGGTTGCAAAAATTTATTAGGTTTGGTAGGGCCGTGGGGTTGGCATACCAATCACCTCCACCCCCATATTTTAAGATGGCAATTTCTTGGGCTTGTATAGTTGGGGCCAAGAGTAAATGGAGCAACAATAGTATTTGTAAGAATTTCTTCATTCGCAACGGAAAAGCATTAGGCTATTCAAATTTAAGAATATTAACGACTTAAAAAATTATAGGGGCTGCTATATAGCTTGGTTGTTTAGTGAAGATGATAGGCCAAAAACTTCCTAAGCTAAGTTACAAGCTTAAACTAGCAAGCCTATAAGTTGATCATGGCCAGTGTTGTGCAGGCAACAATGGCCATGATCAACTTATAGGCTTGCTAGTTTTAGCTTGTAACTTAGCT
>CAXAVP010000095.1:0-14514 GCA_963972175.1 uncultured Arenibacter sp. | reverse complement strand
ATTACCCATTCCCCAATAGTAATCCTCATGACCAGCCTTGGCCAGATCATAATTAAGTTCTGTCTTGTATCCTGTCATGGGCACCGCGCTCATACTTTCAGCCCCTCCCGCTATGATGCAATCTGCCATCCCTGTTTGGATCTTGGCAGTGGCAATACCGATGGTCTCTATTCCCGAAGAGCAAAACCTGTTTACCGTGACTCCAGGGACGTCTACTATATTCAGCCCCATCAAAGATATTAAACGAGCCATATTAAGCCCTTGTGATCCTTCTGGCATAGCATTGCCCACAATCACATCATCAATACGTTTCTTGTCCAATTGTGGCAATTCTTTCATCATATAGTCGATGGTCTCGGCAGCCAACTCATCTGTTCTCTTAAACCTGAAAACACCTTTTGGTGCCTTTCCAACTGCGGTCCTATATGCCTTTACTATATATGCTTGTTTCATTTTTTTGGTATTGATTTTATATTATTCCACACAAGTTTTATTCGTACTTGCCAAATTTCAATCGCTTAAAATTATATCGCCCCAATAAGAGTAACCCCTATAATATTCTAATTTCGTAGCGGTTTTCCTGTTTTTAGCATATGTTGAATACGCTCCAAGGTTTTTCTTTCGGTACAGAGCGACAAAAATGCCTCCCGTTCCAAGTCCAATAAATATTGTTCGGTAACCAACGTAGGTTCAGATAAGTCGCCCCCAGCCATTACATAGGCCAATTTATTGGCTATTTTATGGTCGTGTTCACTTATATAGTTGCTATCTTCCATAGCATCCGTTCCTACTAGGAACATGCCCAGGGCTTGTTTCCCCAATACCTTTACATCTTTACGTCTTGGGGCTTGGGTATATCCTTGTTCTGCCATTAATTTGGCGTAAGCTTTGGCGGTGGCTATCTGTCGATCTTTGTTGACCACCACAATGTCTTTTCCTTTTTGTAGCACCCCCATATCAAAGGCCTCATAGGCCGATGTAGACACCTTGGCCATACCAATGGTGAGGAAGTATTCTTGAAGTACATTTAATTCCACATCATTTTTCCTAAAAGTGTCGGAGGCCCTTAATGCCATTTCCTTGGAACCACCTCCTCCGGGAATTACCCCAACTCCAAATTCTACCAACCCAATATAGGTTTCGGCCGCAGCTACAACCTTATCGGCATGTAGTGATAATTCACAACCACCACCAAGAGTCATTCCGTGCGGAGCTGAGATTGTAGGGATAGCAGAATAACGCATCCGCATCATTGTATCCTGGAACATTTTTATGGCCATATTCAACTCGTCATATTCCTGTTCAACCGCCATCATAAATATCATGCCTATGTTGGCCCCGACCGAAAAGTTAGGAGCCTGATTACCTACCACCAAAGCTTGAAAATCCTTTTCCGCCAAGTCGATCGCCTTGTTGAGTCCGGCCAATACATCCCCGCCAATGGTGTTCATTTTAGATTGGAATTCCACATTTAGAATACCATCGTCCAGATCTTCTATAACCACCCCGGAATTTTTCCATACCTGTTTGGATTTCCTAATATTATCCAATATGATAAAAGAATCCTGTCCCGGAATCTTTGCCATTTCCTTTTTGGGAATATCATAGAAATAGGTAGCACCATTCTTAACAGAATAAAAGGTTTTAATTCCCGCAGCAAGCATTTGAGCTACCCAATCTGCAGGCTGAAAGCCCTCTTCCTTCATCATTTCTATTCCCTTTTCAACACCTATTGCATCCCAAATTTGAAAAGGACCATGTCCCCATCCAAAACCTGCCTTCATGGCATCATCAATTTTATAGAGCTCCCCGGTTATTTCCGGAATTCTATTAGAGGAATATGCAAATAAGGAGGAGAATGTCTTTCTATAAAAATCACCGGCTTTGTCTGTACCTCCCACTAAAACCTTAAACCTATCAACTACATTTTCTATAGACTTTGTAAGCTCAAGGGTAGCAAAACTGGCTTTTTTTCTAGGTCGGTATTCCATTGATTTTAAATCCAATGCCAAGATCTCACGGCCCTCTTTTTTATAAAAGCCTTGTCCTGTTTTACTACCAAACCACTTATTTTCCATCATTTTATCGATAAAGTCCGGAAGATTAAATACCTCCCGACTTTCATCGTCTTTGCAATTTTCAGCAATACCGTTGGCAACATGGACCAATGTATCAAGCCCCACCACATCAACCGTCCTAAAAGTGGCCGATTTAGGCCTACCTATGACCGGTCCGGAAAGCTTGTCCACTTCCTCTACACTCAAATCCAATTCTTGAACCGCGTGAAACAAACTCATTATACCAAAGGTGCCAATTCTATTACCTATAAAGGCAGGGGTATCCTTGGCCACCACAGCGGTTTTTCCCAAAAATTGTTCCCCATAACCATTTAAAAACTCCAACACCTCTGGCGAAGTCTTTGGACCCGGAATAATTTCAAATAGTTTTAAATATCGAGCTGGATTAAAGAAGTGGGTTCCGCAGAAATGCTTTTGAAAATCCTCGCTTCGGCCTTCACTCATATACTGTATGGGAATACCAGAGGTGTTGGAGGTAATCAATGTGCCCAGTGTCCTGTGTTTTTCCAAGTTTTCAAAAACGGACCTCTTAATATCCAATCGTTCTACGACCACCTCAATAATCCAATCTACCTCTCCTACTTTGGCAATATCATCTTCCAGATTACCTGTAGTAATTCTTTCGGCAAAACTTTGATGATAAATAGGGGAGGGTTTGGACTTTAAGGCTGCCGCTAGGGAATTGTTTACCAAGCGGTTTCTAACCTCCTTATCTTTTAAGGTAAGTCCCTTGGCCTTTTCCTTATCGTTGAGTTCCCTTGGTACAATATCCAAGAGCAATACTTTCACTCCTATATTGGCAAAATGGCAAGCAATACCACTACCCATAATACCCGAACCAATAACTGCTACTTTTTTAATGTGTTTGTTCATCAATAAAAACGTATTAATTAGTTTTTTAATTTTTAATAGATTTTCTTTTCAGCAATAAGGTGATTGATAATATCGGTTACCTCAAAAAAAGTATCCAACTTCTCATCGGACACATGTTCCCGTACCACTTCATTAAACCGCAATACCGTAGCCTTGGAGTCGTTCCTTTTCTCCAGTCCAAATGCCGTAAGATGAATCAATACACCTCTACCATCATTTGGATTGGGTTTGCGCTCTATCAGCCCTTTTTTTTCCATACTCTTAAGGATCCTGGATAAACTGGTGGCTTCCATGCCCATTTTTGGCCCCAATGCCGTAGAAGGGGTACCGGTTTTGGGATCTATACTCAGCAAGGTAAAGCCTACAGCCATGGTACTTCCAAATTTCCTAGCTTCTTCATTATACATCTTGGTCACCGCCTGCCAAGTGGCCCTAAGCGCATAATCTATTGTAATATCTTTCATGTTTTGTTGTTGGTTGTCTCAAAGATAACAAAATTTACTATGCATGCATAGTAAAACAACAAAAAAAGTTACAATACAAAAACAGCCCCTAATCATAGAAGCTGTTATCAAAAAGACTAATTATTCTTATCTACCATAGATTTCATTATACAGTCCGATGTATTTTGCCTTTACTATTTTTCGTTTTAGTTTTAAGGTAGGGGTAAGGTGCCCTTCTTCTATACTCCATACATCTGGGGTTAGCCTAAATTGTTTGACTTTTTCCCATTTGGCAAAGCTACCATTTGCCTGGTCCACTTCTTCCTGTATCCGAGCAATTACTTTTTCATTTTTCACCAAGCTCTCATTGTCCTCCAATTTTAAATTATGTCTTTGGGCCCAGCTTCGTACAAAGTCAAAATCGGGTTGTATAATGGCGGCTGGCATTTTCTCCCCTTCACCTACTACCATTATTTGTTCTATAAATCTGGATTGTTTAAACCTATTTTCCAATAACTGTGGGGCCACGTACTTCCCTCCAGAGGTTTTAAACATCTCCTTCTTCCTATCGGTAATCTTCAAGAATCCGTCCGAATCTATTTCCCCAATATCCCCAGTATGAAAGTAGCCGTCTTTTATTACCTCTTTGGTTTTTTCTTCATCCTTATAATACCCCATCATTACTTGTGGTCCTTTAACACAAATTTCACCGTCATCGGCAATTTTGACCTCTGTATTGTTCAGCAGTTTACCTACGGTACCAATCCTAAACCCACCATTCCTCATATCATTAACGGAAACCACTGGCGAAGTTTCGGTAAGGCCATATCCCTCCATAACACCAAGTTCGGCAGCATTGAAAATACGGGCTAACCTAGGTTGCAAAGCAGCACTTCCTGAGGCGATAAGGGATAAATTCCCTCCTAAACCTTCTTTCCACTTACTGAATATCAGTTTTCTTGCTACGGCCAATTTCTGCTCATACCACCAACCATTCTGCCCGTATGGCTCATATTGCAATCCCACTTCAACAGCCCAGAAAAATAAATTCTTTTTTATCCCGGTCAATTCCGTTCCCTTGGCAATGATCTTATCATATACTTTTTCCAAAAGCCTTGGTACGGCAGTCATAACATGGGGAGCACATTCCTTAATGTTTTCACTAATCTTGTCCATAGACTCGGCAAAGTGAATGCTTACTCCAGTATAGATGTATAGATATACTAGCATTCTTTCATATATGTGACATACGGGCAAAAAGCTTAAACAAGTAGTATTACCGTACTCAATTGGCAGACGTTCCACGCTTTCCTTAACATTACTTACCACATTATTGTGGCTCAACATCACCCCTTTAGGTCTACCCGTAGTCCCAGAGGTATAAATTAAGGTGGCCAAATCCTCTGGTTTAACCTTCTTTTTTAACTCTTCTACCTCTAGTTGTTTGGAAGTGTCCTTACCCAGTTCCAGTATTTCGCTCCAATTTTTACAATTGTCCAATTCATCAAAGGAATAGACATCCTTCAAATGCGGTGTATTGGCTTTTACCGCATTCACCTTTTCATAAACTTCCTTACAGGAGACAAAACAAAAACTAGCCTCAGAATGATTTAGCACATATTCATAATCCTCTTCGGAAATGGTTGGATAAATGGGCACATTCTGAGCTCCAAGCTGAAGTATCCCAATGTCCATAATATTCCATTCCGTACGATTGGTCATAGAAATAAGGGCTATTTTATCATTCGGCTTAACACCTAAGCGAAGTAACGCCCTACTTACGGCATTAGCCTTATCTATAAATTCTTGTGTAGAGGTGGCAACCCACTCCCCATTATACTTGGTGACGAGTGATTTTTCTAAATTGAATTTCTCTAATTGATAATAAGGAAAATCAAAAAGCCGCGTAATTTCTTGCATATGTTCTTAACTATTCGTCTTCGCAAAATAAGAAAAGGGAACGGTATTTTAAAATCACATTCATATAAATGATATAAAAAAAATGAGGGGTCCATATTTTTTGACCCATTAAAAGGTAAAAAATTAAATCTATACCATTGATTTAACCTATACACCAGTACAACATTGTCTTGTTTGTTAGCTTATCTATCCCCTTATTGCCCCCTATACCAATTATATAAAGGATTACAATTTCTCCCTCAAAAAGGGTACATTGAACTTACAATATCCACTTAGGAACCCATTTCTGTGTTGTTTATATTATTTCTAGGGTTACTTAGCTAAGATTTATATATTAAAATGTTTTAAATGATTAAGTTCAATGCTTTAACTAATTTTAAGAAAATGGCATAGGACCTCTTAGCAGTAAATCTGCCGGCGAACATGCTGTTTACATCTAATTATTAACACAAACAAACTAAACGAATGAAAAAAATTCTGGCAACGGTAGTAACCGTCCTTACTATGATTTCCTGTGCGGAAAAATCCAAGATTCCGGTTTACGCATGGACAGGTGGTCCTGGCAAAGCCAGTGATCAGGAAATTCTGGAAAAATTTAAGGATTACAAAGAAAAAGGAATTGATGGTCTTATGTACAATGGGGGGCATGACCCGGAAACCTACAAGCGGGTAGGTAAATTGGCCAAGGATGTTGGAATGGAGTTTCACACCTGGGTACCAACAATGGTTCAAGGTAAAAATCCAAAACTTAGCGAAGATCTCTATGCTGTGAATAGGAGAGGGGAGTCTGCTTTGGACAAGCCAGCCTATGTTTCCTATTACAATTTCCTTTGTCCTAACAAGGAGGGAACCTTTAACTTTTTGGCTGAACTTTACGGAAGTATTGCCGAGGTAGAAGAGGTAGACGGAATCCATTTGGATTATATCCGTTTTCCGGATGTGATATTAGCTGAAGGTCTATGGGATAAATATGGACTCACTATGCACGAGGAATACGATGTGGCCGATTACTGCTACTGTGACAAATGTGTGTCCGATTTTAAAGAGAAATCCGGAATCGACATAAAGGAGGTAGAGGATCCTTCCCAGATACAGGAATGGAAACAATTTAGATATGATTTAATTACCAATGTAGTAAATGGTTTGGCCAAAATAGTCCATGAAAAAGGCAAGGAAATAAATGCCGCTGTTTTTCCCGGGCCTAGCAACGCCATGAAAATGGTGCGTCAAGAATGGAACAAATGGGATTTGGATGCCTTTTACCCAATGAACTACAACGATTTTTATTTAAAAGGACCAGAATGGGTAGGGGAAATTACCAAGGAAGAAGTAAACTCTGTTAATGGTGAAAAACCAATTTATAGCGGACTTTTTATTTGCCCCAATCCAGAAAACAAAACACAGGAGAACGATCCGGAGAACCACGGTCTTTTGCCTTCAGAGATAGAGACTGCCATAAGAACTTCAATGGAAAGTGGTGCAGCCGGTATATGCCTCTTTACCCCAGAAAGAATGAAACCAGAGCACTGGGAAGCCTTTGATAAGGCCATCCATGCCGATTATTCCAAAAAAGAATAAGCATTTATACAGTGAGCTTTCCCCTTAATTTAGAATCTAAGGGACATATAACAAAAAAGCCGTTGTTTCCAACTACCAAGGAACAACGGCTTTTTTTTACCTTCAGAACAAAGCAGAAGGATCTGTTTTTTATTACAATGAATTTAATTAAAAACCAGGCTTCAATCAAACTTATTCATCGCATTCCCATATAATTATTATTCCTGCCTTGCTTCAAGCCATTTACGGGCATTGACAAAAGCTTCCAGCCACGGAGTAGCGGCGTCCTTTCTTCCGGCAGGATAATGTGCCCAGTTCCATTGAAAAATAGATCGTTCTATATGGGGCATGGTCACCAAGTGCCTACCAGATTGGTCACACAACATGGCGGTATTAAAATCACTTCCATTTGGATTGGCAGGATAGCCATCGTAACCATAATTGGCCACAATATTATACTTATCACGAGATAAGGGCAGTTTAAACTTACCTTCCCCGTGGGATATCCAAACTCCCAAGGTAACCCCTTCCAAACTGGAAAGCATTACGGAGTTGTTCTTCTGTATGGCCACGGAGGTAAACCCACTTTCGTGTTTATGGGAATCGTTGTAGGTCATTTTTCCGTGTTCAGAATGCTCTGGATTAATCAATTCCAATTCCATAAATAATTGACAACCGTTACAAATGCCTATAGACAGTGTATCGGGCCTTGCAAAAAACTTCTTAAGCGCCAAATTTGCCTTTTCGTTATATTTAAAAGCTCCTGCCCATCCTTTGGCACTTCCCAATACGTCTGAATTGGAGAATCCACCTACCGCTCCAATAAACTGAATATCTTCCAAGGTTTCCCTTCCGGAAATTAAATCGGTCATGTGAACATCCTTTACCTCAAAACCGGCAAGGTACATGGCATTGGCCATTTCACGTTCAGAGTTGCTGCCTTTTTCCCTTAGAATTGCCGCTTTTGGCCTTGCTGTCGGTTTACTTGGCAAGTCACCCTCAAAATTCCTTGGAAAGGTATAGCGCAATGGTTGCTGCTTATAATTGTTATACCTGTCCTTGGCCAGGTCGTTGGCGGTCTGTTGCCTATCCAAGAGGTAAGAAGTCTTAAACCATGTATCGCGCAGGGATTCTACGTTCAATCCCATTTCCATACCCTGGTTCTTAATGGTCAAGGTTGCATTTTCACTTACCGATCCAATTTTATAAAATTGGATTCCGCTATCCGACAATGTCTTTTCTACTGTGCTATCTTTTGCCTGAAATACAATTCCCGCATTTTCCGAGAACAACAGTTTTATACTATCTATTTCGCCTATTGGACTCAGGTCCAAATTGGCACCTAAATTAAGATCGGCAAAACAAAGCTCCAAAAGCGTAGTGATCAAT
Organism: uncultured Arenibacter sp.; assembly: GCA_963972175.1. GTDB lineage: Bacteria > Bacteroidota > Bacteroidia > Flavobacteriales > Flavobacteriaceae > Arenibacter. Next base: position 6,254 of record CAXAVP010000095.1, on the reverse strand, counting down.
CCCCCGGAAGCCACATCATGGCCAGCAGCGATCTTTCCTTCAAGAATTAATCCTTGCAAAGTATTGAACACCTCTTTAAAATTTGAAGCATCCTTAATGCTAGGTGCTTCATCCCCAATAGTATTTAAAACTTGGGCAAATGAAGACCCCCCCAATTTGTATGTATCTTGGGATAAGTTAATATAGTAAATGTCCCCAGCATTCTTCTGAAATACAGGTTCTACCACCTTATTTATATCTATACAGTTGGCCGCAGCAGATATAATAACCGTTCCAGGGGCTATAACTTCTGCATCCTTGTATCGTTGTTTCATGGATAGCGAATCCTTTCCTGTAGGAACATTGACTCCCAAGGCAATGGCAAAATCCGATACAGCCTCTACTGCCTCGTACAACCTGGCATCTTCTCCTGGGTTCTTACAGGGCCACATCCAGTTCGCAGAAAGTGACACGGCGCCCAATCCATCTTTTAAGGGGGCCCAGACCAAATTGGTCAAGGCTTCAGCTATACTATTCTTACTACCCGCAGAAGGATCTATAAGCCCAGAAATTGGAGAATGCCCTATAGAGGTAGCTATCCCTTCCTTACCCTTATAGTCCAACGCCATTACACCACAGTTGTTAAGAGGTAATTGTAAGGGGCCGGCACACTGTTGTTTGGCCACTTTTCCACCTACACAGCGATCCACTTTGTTTGTCAACCAATCCTTACTGGCCACAGCTTCCAATTGCAACACCTGGTCCAAATAATCGTGAAAATATTCCAAGGAGTAGCTAGGTGCAGCGTATGTTCTGTTAATGGACTCGTCTTTCATTATCGTCTTGGGAGAGCTTCCAAACATATCGGACAATTCCAAGTCCATAGGGCTTTCCCCCGTTTTGGCAGATTTAAAGGTAAAGCGTTGGTCGCCGGTTACATCCCCTACTTCGTACATAGGAGATCGCTCCCTGTCGGCTATTCTATGCAATTCCTCAATATCCTGTTTCCCTATTACCAATCCCATACGTTCCTGGGACTCATTACCAATAGTCTCTTTAGCGGATAGGGTAGGATCTCCAATGGGCAATTTGTCCAAATCTATTTTTCCTCCCGTTTCCTCTACCAATTCCGAAAGACAGTTTAAGTGTCCGCCTGCACCATGATCGTGAATGGAAACAATTGGGTTATGATCATTTTCCACCAAACCACGAATGGCGTTGGCTGCCCTTTTCTGCATTTCTGGATTGGAACGCTGAATGGCATTTAATTCTATGGTGGCCCCAAATTCTCCTGTATCGGCACTGGACACTGCTGCCCCTCCCATACCAATTCGGTAGTTGTCACCACCAAGAATAACTATCTTATCACCAGTTTTGGGGACATCTTTAAGGGCCTGTTCAGCCTTACCATATCCAATACCCCCAGCTTGCATAATAACCTTATCATAGCCCAATTTCCTATTTAGGTCGGTCCCAGCCATATTGCCTGCCTCATCATGCTCAAAAGTAAGTACGGAACCAGCAATCAAGGGCTGCCCAAATTTATTTCCAAAATCAGAGGCTCCATTGGATGCCTTTATCAAAATATCCATAGGGGTTTGGTACAACCAATCCCTTTCTTTCATGGCTTGTTCCCATGGTCTGTTCCCTTCCAACCTAGAGTAGGCCGTCATATATACCGCAGTTCCTGCCAAAGGCAAGGACCCCTTACCACCGGCCAAGCGATCCCTGATCTCCCCACCGGCACCAGTAGCTGCACCGTTGAAAGGTTCAACCGTAGTAGGGAAATTATGTGTCTCCGCTTTTAACGAAATAACGGATTCAAAATCTTTTTCTTCATAATAATCCGGTTTGTCTGCACTTTTAGGGGCAAACTGTACCACTTTGGGGCCTTTTAAAAAGGCTACATTATCCTTGTATGCCGATACTATATCCCCTGGGTTTTCTTGGGCCGTTTTTTTGATTAGCTTAAATAGGGAGCTGTTTTTTTCTACCCCATCTATTACAAACGTACCATTGAATATTTTGTGCCTACAGTGTTCGGAGTTTACTTGGCTAAAACCAAAAACCTCAGAATCCGTAAGTTTACGGCCTATTTTTTTTGACATCTGCTCCAGGTAATCAACCTCTTCCCTGCTCAATGCCAATCCCTCTTGTTCGTTGTATTGCCCAATATCATCAATTTCCAGAATTGGGGCCGGTTCTACATCTACCTTAAATACATCTTGCGTAAGAGTGGTGTACTTCTGGGAAAGCATAGGGTCATAATCTTTATCGTCTTTCCCCACTACCGTAAATTCCTCTATTCTAACAATACCCCCAATACCCATGTTTTGGGTTATTTCGGTTGCATTGGTACTCCATGGGGTAATCATAGCAGCCCTGGGACCAACAAAAAAGGCGTCTAATGACGCCGCGTTTATTTTAGGTTGGTTGCCAAACAACCACGTAAGTTTTGCACTATCTTCTTGTGTAAGGTCGTTGTTGGTCTGTACCGCAAAAATCTTGTAGCTAAGGTCTCCGAAGAAATGAATCATCTAATTTGTAATTGTATGTTTTAGAAAGCAGCAAATTTACGGTTTTAATGTGTAATTTTTCAGTAGAATAGTTAACAGTTTTGCTAGTTGATTGTTAATTTCTAACTCTAAAACAGTATAACTGGTACATAGCTCACTCAATTATCCTGTTCCAAAGACACTGAAAAACACAATTTTGACCTATTGTATTATTATTCTAAAGGCTGTTTTTTGTACCTTGAGGTTACTCCGCCTAGCTTCTAAATAAACAACTCACTATGGCCAATGAATATGTTGACATTTCTACTTTAAAATATTTGTTATATCAGGTTCATGGACTGGAAAACCTTCTTAAAACAGAACGCTATAAAGATCACGACTTAGCTTCCTTGGATCTCTTTTTGGATTCGGTCAAGAAGTTCTCCGATCGTGAGCTATACCCTTATTTTAAGGAAATGGATGAAAATCCAGCCCAATACCAAAATGGGACGGTCATGGTCCATAAACAGGTTGATGTGGTAATGAAAAAAGCCGGGGACATGGGAATCATCGCAGGACCTTTTAACTATGATATTGGAGGCTTGCAACTACCCTTTATGATCCATACAGCCTCTACATACATTCAGGAGGCGGCCAATAATCATTTACCAGGATACCCTGGTCTAACACAGGGGGCTGCTGAACTGATTGTTCACTTTGGGGATGACTACCTAAATAAGACCTATGTCCCCAACATGTTGGCGGGAAACTGGGGCGGCACCATGTGTCTTACCGAGCCCCAGGCAGGTAGCTCCCTGTCCGATATAACCACCAAAGCTATCCCTAGCCAAGAGGGATATTATAATATATCTGGTCAAAAGATATTTATTTCCGGAGGTGATCATCAATATGCTGAAAACATTGTGCATTTACTTCTCGCCCGCATTGAAGGTGCCCCTTCAGGAACTAAAGGGATTTCCTTGTTTGTAGTCCCTAAGAAGAGGGTAAATATAGATGGAAGCCTAAGCAAAAATGATGTTGTTACAGTAGGCGATTTTCAAAAAATGGGGCAGCGTGGCTATGCTACCACCCATTTGGGGTTTGGTGATAGTGGTGACTGCCGGGGCTGGTTGGTAGGGGAACCCCATAAAGGCCTAAAATACATGTTCCTTATGATGAACAGTGCTAGAATAAGTGTTGGAAGAGGGGCAGCCGCTATAAGTATGGCAGCCTATCACGCATCCCTGCAATACGCCAAGGAAAGACCACAGGGCCGAAAATTATCCAGCGACGGCAAAAAGAACCCGGATGAAAAGCCCTCCCTGATTATTGAACATCCCGATGTAAGACGAATGTTACTGTTGCAAAAGGCCATTGCAGAAGGATCGCTGAGCTTGGTATTGAAAGCTGCCAAATATTACGACCTCATACAGGCTACCCAAGACAAGGCCGAGAAGGAAAAATATAGACTGCTACTGGAAATGATTATCCCCATAGTAAAGACCTATCCTACAGAGGCCGGAGCCATAGCGGTGAGCAACGGACTGCAGGTGTTGGGAGGATATGGCTACTGCAACGACTTTATATTGCAGCAATACTTCCGGGATATAAGGATATTTAGTATCTACGAAGGTACCACTGGAATACAGTCACAAGATTTATTGGGAAGAAAAATACCTCTTGAAAATGGTATAGCCTTAGAGCTTTTATTAACCGAAATATTGGAAACCATAACCCTGGCGATGACATACCGGGAATTGAATTCCCAAGCGAAAATTCTTGGGGATAAAATTAAACTAACCAGAAAAGTATTGGAGTTTCTAACCCCCTTTGCCAAAAAAGGCAATTATGAACGCTATCTGGCGGATGCAAATTTGTTCATGGAATTTTTCGCCCATGTAACAATAGGATGGATATGGTTAGAAATGGCAGTTGATGCACAACAAAGCTTAGTGGAAAAAAATCAGGCCCACAGCAGGGAATTTTATGAAAGCAAAATCCACTCTATGAAATTCTATTTCAAGTATGAGCTAACCAAGACCCTTAGTTTAGCAGAATCACTAATGAATGATGATACACTGACTATCAGCAATATGCAGAATATATTCTAATAGGCTCCATTTTTTTTCTGCACATTTGGTAGGGTTAAATGCAGGTAGGTTGTTTTATATACAAACAGTGACTTTACAATTACTGAAACAATAAAACGACTTAGTTATGAAAAGATTACATTTTTTTAGTTTGGCCGCAATGTTTTTAATGTCAGCTGGATTATCGGCACAGGAAGCAACATCTTCAGAAGATGAAAAACTTTCTTATTACGAACAAAGAGCCAAGGAGGATGCACAATTTGAGCAATCACAGGAGTTGGCTGCTGAAGAGGAAGAAGAATTCTGGGAATCACAAAAGGAATATGAGCAAAAACTTAAAAAAAGGGACAAAAAGGCTTATAAAGCCTATATGAAAGGCAAGCGGGATGCCTATGCCGAACACAGGAATCACTGTGATGACCATTGTCACCATAGTTCACACTATCATGCACATGCAAGTTTCTACTACTACAATAACAACCATTACCGTTATAGGAGTTACCCAAATCGCACTACGGTACGTACCGGAATCGGGATAAGTGCTCCAAGTGTCCGAATTGGACTGTAAATATATAGCAAAAGATAAAAGGCTGTCCACTAATAGGGACAGCCTTTTATTATTTTATTTAGATTGGTTTAGGCCAACTTTTTTTCTAAAAGTGCCATATAGAATCCATCAAAACCAGTCTTACAGGAAAAAACATTATTATCCTTTACGAGGCTAAAATCTTTTCCTTCTTCAGATTTTAAAAATTGTTTCACCTGCTGTATATTTTCCTGTGGTAAAATAGAACAAGTAGCATAAACCAACTTCCCTCCCGGTTTTACAATTCTGCTGTAATCCTGTAAGATTTGTTGTTGAGTCACGGTAATCTTATCCAGGAATTCGGGTTGCAACTTCCATTTTGCATCCGGATTTCTTTTTAACACCCCCAATCCTGTACAAGGGGCATCTATAAGCACCCTATCTGCCGAACCATATAATTTTTTAATCACTTTGGTAGAATCTATGGCTCTGGTTTCCACATTATGTGCTCCGTTTCTTTTGGCCCTTCGCTTTAATTCCTTAAGCTTGTTACCGTAGATGTCCAATGCAATCAATTGGCCCTTATTTTCCATAAGTGCTGCCAGGTGTAAGGTTTTACCTCCTGCACCCGCACAGGTATCCACCACGCGCTGCCCCGGTTTCACCTCCAAGAAAGGAGCCACTAATTGGGATGATGCATCCTGAACTTCAAACCATCCGTTTTTAAAAGCTTCAGTTATAAATACATTGGATCGCTCTTTTAACATCAGGGCATCTGGATACCCCTTTATAGTTTCAGTCTCTATGCCAGATTCCTGCAGTTCCCTTTTAAGGTTTTCCTTGGTTGTTTTTAAGGTGTTGACCCTAAGGATTACCTGGGCCTGTTGGTTTAAGGCATGTATTTCCTTTGTCCACAGGGCTTCTCCCAAAGCCTCTACTCCAAGCTCATCCATCCAATCCGGAACAGATTCCTTGTATTTTCGAATTTTTGATAGTTCATCAAATTTTCCTTTAATCCTTCTTTCCGGAGTAGGTTCAATTTGCTTCCAATCCGGTAGTTTTATTCCCTTAAGTACCGCCCAAACTGCAAACATTCTAAAAAGATTGGGCCTACTGTAGGGCGCCTTTACTTCGGCTATCTCGGCATATAACCGCTTCCACCTA
>CAXAVP010000094.1:0-14529 GCA_963972175.1 uncultured Arenibacter sp. | reverse complement strand
GATCCCGCCGAAAAAGGCGGGATTAGTTCAACTTTCAATTTTCAGTGCGTCTTACCGACTTCTCAAAATTGAGTTTCACTAATAAAAATTCCCCCCTTATTTTATCCATCCCATAGTTTAAACCGGCAATATTCCTATAACGGCCTAGCACCCATCCGTATTTTTATAGTAGTAGTTGACCCTTGCAAACCTTTGGTATTGTAAAACATACTTAACTTCATACGGATGAAATTCATAAAGCCTTTTCCTGTGGATTCCAATTTTTATAACAATTTATTTAATAAAAGATTCAACCAGCAGGGTAGCTATATTGGTCTAGTGATAACGGGTACCACTGGGTTATGAACCTATTACCTTATGCTATTGTTGCCACATAATAAAGCGCTATTTTTATTTCAACGAATCCTAAGCCATTCGGATTGTATCATTTTCGGTATGATGGATTGATTTGTGGTTCCTTGGTTTTTAAATCCTTGTTTAGAGCCTTAAGATCCATTTTCAACTCTTGCAGTTTTGCTGGATTTTGTAGAGCCAAATTATTGGTTTCTGAAATGTCCGATTTTAGATTATATAGTTCGTACTCATCCTTTTCATAAAAGTAGAGGAGTTTCCAGTCTCCTTTTCTTAAAGCTTGTCCGGGAGTCCATCCACTGCCATGGTAATGGGGATAATCCCAAAACAACAGCTTGTGAAGTTCGTGTTTCCCATTGTTCATCAACGGCTTAAGACTCACCCCATCCTTATGTAATTCTGGCTTTAGAGGTAGATCCAAAACATCTAAAATGGTTGGAAAAAAATCCATACTTATAACCGGAGTATCAATAATCATATGTTTAGGCAAACCAGGTTTTTTAATAATTAATGGAACCCGTATTCCTCCTTCATAGGCCCAACCTTTCCCTGCCCTTAAAGGCCTAACACTTGTGGGCGCTACCCTATTGTTTGTTAAAGTGGATAGCCCTCCATTATCAGAAGTAAAAATTATTAAAGTCTCCTCCATTAGATCAAGCGCTTCAAGTTTATCCAGCAAGCGTCCAACATTTTCATCTAGCGCATAGATCATTGAGGCATACTCAGGATTATATTGATTTATCAGTGTTTGGCCAGAACCTTCGGTTTTCAATTGGGCTATACTATCCTGTAACAACTTCTGCTTTGCTTTAAATTTTCCCAAATACCTCTTACAAGCTTGTATGGGCGTATGCACGGTATAATAAGATAGGTACAGCAAAAAAGGATCATTCTTGTTGCACTCCAAAAATTCAATGGATTCGTTGGTAAGTCTGTCTGTAAGATATTCACCTTCCGGACCATCTGTTAATTTAGGATTGCGATATGGTGAATAATAGCCACCAGGGGGACTACCTTTATGGTGTCCTCCCATATTAATATCAAAACCCTGATCTTCCGGTAAAAAATCTACATCGCCCAGATGCCATTTACCAGCAAAAAATGTTTTGTATCCTTCGTTTTTCAAGGTTTCCGCAAAGGTTACCTCTTCCAAAGGCAGCTCATATAAATCTTCTGGACCTATAAGCGGCTTGTTTTTGGGGTTTTGACCCGGTATCCAGTCGGTAATCCCAATTCTCGATGGATACCGCCCAGTTAAAATTGCCGCTCTGGTAGGAGAGCATACTGGATTTGGCGTATAGGCACTGGTAAATAGATTCCCTTTTGCCGCAAGGCGGTCTATATTGGGGGACTCATAAAAATTGCTCCCATAGCAGGCCAAATCTTTCCACCCCAAATCATCGACCAAAATAAAAACTACATTCTTCCTATTTTTAGATTCTTGATTTACCTCAGGAATACTTTCTTTTATCCTTTTGCAAGCTATACTTGAACCGATTATTAATAATATTGATAAAAAGACTTTCATTTATATTCTTTTTAGTTTGATAAAAAAGCTTTAGTCGGTTGTTACTTTGCTCCCCCACCAGTCTTCATTAGGTTTAAAGTCTTTTGATAAAAAATTCTTGCGCTCGGCCTCTAAAGACGGTAGCTTCTCATCTACAATACTCTTATGACGCTTTTGAGCAAGACTAATATTGAATTCAGAATCTTTTGTTGGCATATTGGCCCCTACATCCTTCAGCCAATCAATTAGCTTTTTACTAAGGTTGGCCGCAACTTCAGGATTTTCGTTAATAACATTGGACTGCTCGCCGATATCTGCTGCCAAGTTATACAACTCCTCGCTCCCATCCTCCCAATAGTGGATGAGTTTCCAATCATTTTCCCGGATTATGGATGAAGGATTGCCTCCTTGATTACCATAATGAGGGTAGTGCCAGAACAAAGGTCTTTCAACATTCATTATGCTGCCCTCTAGAAGAGGCTTCAGGCTTATACCATCCATGTGCTGATCTGGCCTTAATTCAACATTGGCCAAATCCAGAAGTGTAGGGTAGAAATCGGTCCCAGATACTGGATAATTAGTACTTGCCCCCCCATTCTTCAACCAAGGTACCTTGATAAAATATGGTTCCCGTATACCACCTTCCCATTGGTATCCTTTACCCCCTCTTAATGGAAGGTTGGAAGTGGAGAAGGCGTCACCAGAAGCAACCCCTCCGTTGTCCGAAGTAAAGACTACTATAGTGTTTTCCTCAAGTCCAGCTTCCTTTAATGCCTGGAGCACCAATCCAACTGCGTCGTCCATACTTTCAACTAGTCCGGCATATATAGGGTTATCCTGGACTTGTCTGATAGGTAAAACGCGTTCCATTTTATACCCATCTGTCGCAATACCTTGATCCTCGGCTTTATCCCTATACTTCTTCCATTTTTCACTTGTTGTTTGAATAGGACCATGCACAGCATAAAACGATAGAAAAGCAAAAAAGGCAGAATCCTTATGTTGCTTAATAAAGTCCGCTGTTTCCTTGCCCAAACGCATAGTCAAATTTTCACCTTTGACTATGCTGGGCAATTTGGGGTTGTCCCAAGGAGAAAAATAACCGCCCATAGGACTGCCTTTATCCCACCCCCCTTTATTGATTTCAAATCCATGATTCTCTGGATATGATCCTTCCCCTCCTAAATGCCATTTTCCTGCAAAAAAGGTTTTGTAACCAGCTTCCCTCATTGCTTCAGCTATGGTAACGTCATTTCCCGGAAGGTTGTGTACATATTCTGCAGGCAGTAATTTATCATGCCTTTTATGCTTGCGCCAGGCTTTACCCGAAGCCGCACCAATCCAATCCGTAATACCATGACGAGCCGTAAATTTACCGGTCATAATGCTGGCCCTTGAGGGACTACAGACCCTGCTAGCTGCATAACCCTGTTCGAAAACCATGCCTTCTTCTGCTATACGATCCACATTGGGAGTCTCATAAAATTTACTTCCCGTAATGCTTAAATCGTGTAGCCCCAGATCATCGACAAGAATAAATACAATATTTGGCTTTATCTTAACCTTTTCGACTGTCTTATTGTTCTCCCTACAAGACAATAATACAAGTGTAAAAATTACCAAGCCAATTAATTTAAAATGTTTCATTTTGAAGTGATGTTTTGTTTAATAAAATTTCATTTTGGTGCACTTACCCCTAGCTACTTTAAGATGAAAAACCATGGAGCCTACCATGGTTTTTCAAATCTTTGCATAGTTATAAATTAGAAATCAATATCCAGGATTCTGGGTAATACTACCCTCTGAAATTTCCCGTTCCCTAGCAGGAACAGGCAACAACACATGATGATCTTGAATGTTTGCCGCTGGCATTCCTAGATGAGGGTCTGAAGCATTTCTTATGGTCTCAACAAAAATCCCCCATCTCAGCAAATCATACTTACGATGGCCTTCAAACCCAAGTTCCGTGGCACGTTCCTTTCGCAAAGCTTCTCGGAACGAAGTTTGATCTAAACCGCTTAAAGGCGGTAGACCTGCTCTTTCCCTTACTTGGTTTATAAATGGATAAGCGTTTGTAGGTCCGTTTAACTCGTTTTCTGCCTCGGCACGCATTAAAAGAACATCGGAATATCTTATCACGTAGGTGTTTTGACTGCCATTGTTGCTTTTTGGAGCATCCCCGTCTGCATTAAAATATTTGCCGGTGACAGGACCAGCACCTGGTGTTCTTGGTGATTCGAGTACATTACCATTTAATTCTGTAACATAACTTATACTTTTTCTTAAATCTCCATCTTCAAACATATTGAGGTAGTCGGTGGTAGGCAACATGTTTTCCCAACCACCACCTACGGCATTTGTAGCACCAACGATTTCCGTATCCCTAGAACCGACCCAGCTTTGCTTAAAATCGTTACGTTCATCCTGTTGAAATTGTATATCAAAAACATTTTCGTTCACCAAAACTCCGTTTTTATCTGGCATAAGAACATATTCAGCATTTTGCCCCCAAAGGCTATTATAGTCCGCCACTAATCCAAACATACCTGAAGCAATTACTTGCTGTGCCCTGGTATTAGCTTCCAACCATTCATTCTGAGTAAGATGTACTTTGGCCAGTAGCGCGGTAGCTGACCACTTAGTTGCTCTCCCCATTTCTGCACCTACATACTCGTTGGGCAAGACAGATAGTGCCTCATTAAGATCTTGTTCTATTAAATCATAAACTTCCTCAACCGTATTTCTGGTTATACCTACCAACTCATCCGTATTGGTTATTACTTCCTTTAGTAATGGAACATCTCCATAAACCCTTACTAGCTCAAAATAATAAAACGCTCTCAAAAATTTAGCTTCAGCAATTAAGCGCTCTTTTAAATAGTCATCATTCATTGCTAGGTCCGGTACGAACTGTATTACTGTATTTGCAAGAGCAATACCTTGATAATTTGATTGCCACATAGCTGTGGCATCACCATTATTATCATTTAGGTCCAAAAACCAAGATACAGGTCGCATATTGTGTTGACCTTGAAAGGCGATGTCACTTGGAGTAAAGGCATAATAAAAGGAAATAATATTACTATGCAGCGCCGTGTAAGCTGCTGTAGTTGCTGCTAAAGCATCTTGTTCAGTAGCTGGAAAGTTTCCCGGAACCAAAAAATCTATGGGCTTCTCAGTGATGATATTCTCACAAGATTGCAACGCTGCCCCCAATATTAATGTAAATAGAATTATTTTTTTCATATCTCTAATTTTTTTTAAAATGTCAAACTTAAACCTAGTGTAACGGACCTCACAGATGGATCTTGTGCTTGATCGTATCCTCTTCGCGCGTTTTCGTTTCCTCTGTTAATTTCTGGATCATATCCACTATAATTGTCGAACAACAATAAATTAGTTCCACTTACATAAACCTTTGCATTCTGAAAAATCGGCATCAACTTGGTAGGAATGTTATAGCCCAAACTTATGTTACGTAAACGTAGGAAAGAACCATCTTCAATTATCCCCGTTTCAGGAACAACTTCCGTCCTAAAAACACCTCTAACGGATGGAATATTACTGGTGGTATTATCGGGTGTCCAACGATTGGCAAACATTGCACTAACGTTGTTATCGAAAGCAGTATTTATTCGGGAATCGGTTTCATTAAAAATATCATTTCCTAGAACAAATGACCAATACATTGAAAACTCCAATCCTTTATAAGTGAAAGTATTATTCATACCTCCAAAAATCTCTGGATGTGGATTACCTATAATTGTCTGATCCAAGGCATCTATTACCCCATCAGGCGTCCCGTCTGGACCACTGATATCCTCAAACCGTTTTCCACCAGGAAAAACTCCTCTGCCAGTTACACCAGCATCATCAATTTCCGACTGTGAATTCCAAATTCCATTACGAATATACCCGTAGAACGAGCCTATAGGCTCGCCCTCTTTTATAACAGCAGATGGCTGATTCAATACTCCTCCAAATCTGTTTATCAATAACTCACCATCTTCATCAGGTATGGATATTACCTTATTCTTATTGGTAGATATATTTAAACTAGTATCCCATCTAAAATCATTCTTATCTATATTGATTGAATTTACAAATAGTTCGAATCCTTGATTTTCTATAGACCCAAAGTTGGTTGGAATTACAGCATTGGGAACTCCGGCCAACCATAAAATTTCTTCATCGGTAAACAAATCATTGGTTTCCTTATGGTAATAGTCCACCGTAACCTGTAATCGATCGTTAAAAAAAGAAGTATCAATACCCAAATCCAATTGATCAGTAGTCTCAAATTTTAATTGATCGTTACCTAATCGATTTAACCCTATACCGTTTGTAATATCTCCACTATTTCCAAAAAGATAAGTAAAACCTGCTCCCAGTCTTGCTAATGAAGTACCTCCGGAAGCCGGATTGCCCAATCTACCATAACTAGCTCTAAATTTAAGATCATCAAACAATCCTATGTTCTCTATAAATTCTTCCCTGCCAGCATTCCATGCAACAGCAACCGATGGAAAAGCACCCCATTTACTATCCTTCGCAAAATTGGAAGATCCATCAACCCTTCCATTCAAGGTGACTCTGTATTTTCCTTTATAGCCATAATTCAAACGAAACAAATACGATTCTACACCAAACTCATTGGCGTTGGAACCCGCTCCCGTTCTATCCGATCCAGATCCTAAATTGTTATATGCAAAATAATCGGTCGTAAAACCCCTAACTTGCACCGAGCTTCCTGAATTGAATATCCGCTGCCTAGTATAGCCAAAAAGCCCATCCAGATCGTGATCACCAAATGAGGTGTTATAAGATAATGTTTGCTCCACCAAAACACTCAAATACTCCGAATTAGAAATGTTGGCAGTTCCCCTATCGTTAATTTGGCCAAACAATGTAGATGGAGCATAATTCTCACTCTTGTCCAAAGATAAATCAGTACCAAAATTAAACTTGTACTTCAAATTCTTTATAGGCTCAAGTTCGGCATAAACGGTGCCCAATATTCTTGACCTAGTATTTAGGTTGATATTTTTGGCAGAATTCCCTACTGGGTTTTCCGCGTTTAACTCGGCACTAGCCGTTTGGATGGTGTATTCTCCATTTTCATCCAACACAGGCAGTGTAGGGAACCAACCGGCAATATTGATAATGTTGCTGCTTCTTGGTACACTGGTACTACGAGAAAGAGTAACCGAGTTTCCAATCTTAAGCACTTTGTTCATTTGGTAATCGCCGTTCAAACGAAGTTGATATCTTTTCAGATTACTATCCCTAAAAATACCATCTTGGTCGAAATAATTGCCTGATACAAAATATTGAGCCTTTTCATTACCACCTGAGGCGGACAATGTATGGCTGGTCATAGGTGCGCCATGGTTATAAACCTCTTCTTGCCAGTTAGTACCTTCTCCTAAGGAGTCAGGATCAGGATACGCCACTATGCCCTGTACTTCATTTTGCCATTTCGCAAATTCTGAGGCACTGAGAACATCGATAAATCGCGTTGGAGATTGAAAGGTGGTGTAGGCATCATACGTAAACCGAGATTGTCCAGCCTTTCCCCTTTTGGTTGTAATCAATACAACACCAGCAGACCCTCTTGATCCATATAGGGCCGTAGCAGAGGCGTCTTTCAGTACTTCAACCGATTCAATGTCCAGCACATTGATATCAGAAGAATTACCTGCTCCAATTAAACCGTCAATAACAAATAAAGGCGAACTATTGCCCGAAATTGAGTTTGTCCCCCTAATTCTGATAGATGCTGCAGCCCCAGGTTGCGAAGAGGTTGGTGTAATCTGAACCCCAGAAACTTTTCCTCTTAGTGCGTCGTCTAGTCTAACCGACGGTGTAGCATTAATTTCAGATGTTTTTATAGAAGAAACAGCACCGGTTAAATCCGATTTCTTAACCGTTCCATAGGCCACCACCACTACCTCATCCAATCCGGCAGCACTTTCTTCCAAGGTAATATTTATGGTTGTTTCTCCGTTTACGGCAACCTCCTTTTTGGCGTATCCTATGTAAGATACTTGCAAAACGGCATCCTCATTTCCTATTTCAATGGAAAAATTACCATCAAAATCGGCCGTAACCCCATTGGTGGTTCCTTTTTCCACCACATTGGCCCCGGGTAAGGGAGTGCCCGTATTATCTGTCACTGTACCAATAACCATCAATTGCGGTTTAGATACCTCTACAGTAACAGCTGAATTAGCTGTTGCACCAACTGCTTGGCGCCCTTTTAGGAATATTTGTTTGTCCACCACATTATGGGTGGTCCTTGTATTGCCAAATATCCTTTCGAGTATACTGGTAACCAATTCCTTATTGGCCTTCACACTTACACGACGATCTAAGTCCACCTCCTTTATTTGATAAACAAAATGGAAATCGGTCTTACTTTCAATTTCATCAATGAGCCTTTCCACCGTTACATTATCAAGGTCCAATGTTATTTTGGTACGCTGTGCATATGACGATTTGGCCTGCATGGTAAACAGTACCAAAAACATAAATAACAAACTGATTTTCATCTTTAAACTGAGTTTAAGCAATGGGTACGACCTTCTCTTTTGGTCAAGAATTTTTTTCATACTTTTATAATGTTTGATTGTGGTTATACATAGGTTTAATCACTATTGGCTATCGGAAAATGGTGACGCATTTTCCGATTTTTTTTGCTGTTATAGTGACTTTGCGGTTGTTTTTACTGTTACATAGGCAATGTCTTTCTTTTGGTTTAGTTAACAATTATTTGGTTGTCGCTAATTACCCTATAATCAATACCATATTCTCCTTTAAAATAGTCCAGTATTTTATAGATGGGCATTTCTCCAAAACTGGCATTGAAAGTTGCGGAAGTAAGTTTTGAATTATTATTTATAATCTCTACATCATAGTGACGTTCCAACTTTCTTAGAATGTTTTCGAAGGTCGTATTTCTAAATACCAACACTCCTTTTACCCAGGATGTATAAATACTGGTAACCACGGGTTGGGTAGTAATATTACCTTGGGCATTATCGTAGCTTCCCTTAATTCCAGGGCTCAGTAGCGTTCCGTCTTTGTCATCCAACAATTCCGTACCTGTGTACATACCCACAGAACCTTCTACCAACACCACTTCTTTTACTTCATCTTCAGGATAGGCAGAAACATTGAACTTGGTTCCAAAAACCCTTATGCTTAAATCGGTGGCATCTACAATAAACGGGTTCTCCGTATCCTTTGCTACCTCCAAAAAGGCTTCGCCGGTTAAGTAAACCCTTCGCTCTTTCCCCTTAATGAATTCAACAGGATACTTTAAGGAGGAGCCCGCATTTAAATAGGCAACGGTACCATCGGATAATTTAAGCTCAAAATGTTTACCATAGGGAACGTGTAGGGTATTGTATTGCTCTTCTCGTGTAGGCGCATTATTGCTCTTTGCATATTGCAACTGACCACCTATTTGTGAACCTATTACATTGCCCTCCGCATCCATTACCTGGGATGAGCCATCTTCCGACATAACTTTAATATTGCCATCTTCCAATTCCAGGGTTACAAAATTCTCTTTGGGCGTCAATTCCACTGCAGTAGGCTCATTGGATAACTCCTCGTTTATAAAGTACCCCAATGTCATGGATAACATCACGACCGCCGCATACCTCATAATCTTTTGGAAGTTGAACCTAAGCAAAGCTCCCTTATCCTTCTTGATCCTATCAAGTAAAAGTCGCTTTGACTTTTCGGTATCGTAATTTTTCATTCTACTGTCCAGTCTATAATTTAAATCCACGCAATCATTAAACAGCTGATTGTTGGCCGGCTTATTTAACTTTACCTCCAATTCATCCAGTTCTTCTGCAGAGATAGACGCTGTAATGTATTTTACTATTAGTTTATGGATTCTTTTTGCCTTCATTCATTATGCAATTCACATTTATACGAAGCCACATTAAAATACCCTTATTATTTTCACATTTTTTTTTCATATTTGCCATAATACACATTCAAATTACCGCCTGACCAACAAATGAAGAGGAATTTTAAAAACCAATCTGCCCTAATAGAAGGATTAAAAAATGGTAAGGAAGATGCTTATGTTTATTTAGTGGAGCACTATCATAACCGATTGTGCATTTATGCCAATAGCCTTATTCGAGATGATCTATTGGCAGAAGATATTGTTCAAAATGTATTTGTGCAGGTTTGGGAAAAACGAAACCAACTAAAACATGACTTCTCATTGGAAAACTATTTGTACAAGTCTGTTCATAATAAGTTTATAGACCAATACAGAAAAGGTAAGGCCGTTATGGCTCTTGAAAAAAAATATATTGAAGCCTTGGAATTGGCCGTTGAGGAAAAGGATGAAATTCAGGAACAAAAAATAATAAACATACTTTTTGATGCCATTCAGGAATTGCCCCCAAAATGCCGGCAGATTTTTTTAATGAGTAAAAAAGAAGGTTTAACCAACATAGAAATATCTGAATATCTAAACATTTCCAAAAAAACTGTGGAAGGGCAAATCACCAAAGCCTTCTGCATTCTTAGGAAAAAATTGGGTAATAAATATGAGGTGGTCATGATGCTGATTTTTGGGCAAAATACCCGTTTAAAGCCAGTGAAGAAAATATAAGGCCATAAATGGCAGATCTTTAATTTTGATTTTCCTTTGGTGTACCTTCCCGGACTTTATGTAACTCCAATAAGTCCAGACATAGCCTAACCTTCGTCAAGTCCCTTCCTATAGCCTTCTTCCCTCAAATAAGTATTTATCTGATCTAGAAATGCCTCTTCTCCTTGCGGTAATAACCTATTGGCAATTGTTAGGGCTTGACGGATATATTCCTTTTCATATCTACTACAGCTATTTTCCATTTCAGGGTTGATCGCCTTGACCGCCAAGTGGAGTATTGCACGGACCGATAATATTAAATCTGCATGGTTATCCACATAAAACAGGCTAACCGCATATTTGTCCTTAAAGAAGGAATGAGGTTTTAAAGTTGGGTGATGATCCCTTGCATGGAATTTTAAACTTTCTATAAGGTTCTTTTCTGCCTTGTTCATAGTATTAAAGTTAGTGTTCCCAGTTGTCTTTTATTTCCGAACCATTCTGTTGTACTGTAAAATTTTAGCAGGAGACCAAAAAACTTTGACCACAAAGGTTCCTTCTTTAATTTAAACCGTACAGCACTACCGCCCGTTATTGGCAACCTGGCATATTCATAAATTATTTTCCTATTACTTTTGTTATGTACCTAAACAAACCCCGATCAAAGTATCTGCTTTCTATTATATAGAAATAGAAGTGCACTGCACTACCAATAAAAGGTAGGCACCAACATGAACTATTGACTTTTATGGATCGCTCCGATGACTCTTTATATGGTTGCCCTATTTCCCTTTAACCAACACGCAGCATCTATTTTACCATTCTAATGACATATTCACCGGTTCATTCTCTAAAGCACATGTCAAACAATTAAAATTGCCCATCAAATAAAATTCAATATCCAAGGTGCAAACAATCTCTCTAAAGAATCTGAACATGATAGCCCCATGTTGATCGTTCTTATATACGTGGCTTTGGCCTACAAAATTAAATAGGACACTAAAGAGAGAAACAATACATCCAAATAAATATAGCTCCTTTGCTAAAAATTTCACATTAGAATACCCCTGTTACATGGGCCAATATGTCAAATTAACACAACTGTAGACACTTTTAAAACATCACCAATTATAACACCATTCAAGAACCCATATTTTAGGAATCACAAGACGTAAAACTACCACATAAACAAACAAAACACCAACCGCACTATACCCCTTAAACACCTATAAATAAACATCATGCCTCTATAAATTAACATAGACCGTACGTTTCCCTTGTTGCACCGGCAGGCACGGTTACAATAAAAACCTACTAACTTTACGATAATCAGGTATTTAAACACCCTTCAAACTTCTTCCTTTTTTACGTAGATTTGTTTGGCCCTATATCTCAGTTGCCCCAACAAATATACGGGATTATTTTCAACGTTTTATAAAAATAATAAACTATTTTTACCTTATGAGCCGGTTTTTAACAATTTTCAGCACCATTGCAAAAAATGAAGGAATGAGTATCTCATCACTTGAAAAATCTTTAGGCGCAAGCAAAGGAGTACTTTCAAGGGCTATAAAACATGGAACGGATATACAATCTAAATGGATTGTTGCTTTAGTTGAAAATTATCCCCATTACAATCCAGAGTGGATATTGACCGGGAAAGGGTCTATGCTTAAGAAGTACGACATACAAGACATGCACCAAATTAGAGAAGAAGGTGAAGCCTATCAGCTACAAAATAAAATAACCGATTTAAAGGAACAGATTAAAATATTAAAAACAGCCAATCGGGCATTAAAAGAAAACAATGATTCTTTAAAAGAAATTAAGTTCCTGTTAAATAAACGGATTAATGTACTGGAAAATAATGCCGGATAAATCTGTATAGCACAGCATAAAAAAAGCAATACTGCATAAGAGTTCTTAAAACAAGATTGTCCCCGTCCCAAAAAAAATCCAACTTTTACAAAAGCATCACACCACCTTTTGCCTCCTAACCATTTAAGCTGGTTACCCTTTTTATAAATCTTTACCACTTAGATACTCTAGCCTTCTTAGCACTTCCGGCTCTTGCAGTACTTTGTTATGGAGCTGTGACTTATCAATATTAAAATCGTAAGCGTGTTGGCAATCCTTCATCAACACTATAGAATTCAATATTAACAGTGCCTCTGCTCCATCTTTGGAATTATACAAGGCCTTGGTCATCACCTTGACCGGATCCTGAAATCTTATCAACCCTAAAAACTCTGCTGCCCTAACCTTATTGATCAGTTCGCGATCATGGATTGCCATTTCAGCGGCTTGCTCTGCAAACTCTTGGGCCTCCATACCAAAAGCACTACAGTTTATCAATGCCCAATAGCGTTCCCAAGGGTCGGAAGAATGCAGGGCCCTGGCTAATTTTGTTTTTGCCTTATCAAAACCTAACAACATTAAATTGGATATTTCAATATACCGCTCAATGTCCTTTTTATGCTTTTGTCCAAAAGCTACAGGGTTATCAAAGGCATTATTTATTAAAAAGAATTCTGGGTAGAAAGAAAGATCCGGCATTTTGGATACACGACGGTTTAAATTGGTCCTCAATTCTTTTAGTACATTTTGATACTCCGCTTTCTTTGCCAAATTGATGGTCTCATAGGGGTCTGCCTCAAGATCATACAATTCCTCTGGTTGTTTGGGTTGAAAGAACCTAGCTTGCCCCGGGTTTAGTTTGTTGGTTTCATATAAGTCATGCCATTGCTGATACCCTAATTGTTTATACCTGTAGTTGTTCATCAATCCATCAAAATTAAAGGGTTGATAATTTCTGGTATATTTAAATTTTCCCTTGCGCACCGCACGCACCATGTCGTATTTTTCATCAAAACGATCAGCATAACTAAAGGTTTCATTGCGTTGCTGCAAATCTTTTTCTACTACTCCTTTGCCTAAAAATGGTTCGCCATCCATTCCCTTAGGAGTTTTTATTCCTGCAAGGTTCAATACGGTTGCTCCAAAATCAACAAAACTCACAAAGGCATCATTTTTAGATCCCACCTCTACAGGAGCCAAATGCCGGTATTCATTGGGGATATGGACCACTAAAGGCACATGTACCCCCATTTCATTGATATACCCTTTGCTTCCCGGCAATACCCCTCCGTGATCTCCGTAATAGAATATAAATGTACTGTTCAGGAGACCGTCTTTTTTTAACTCGGCCACTACCGCACCCAATTCTGCATCCATCTGTTTTATCTTATCATGGTACCTAGCGTTGGAGTATTTGAATAATTCGGTCTGAGGGTGGTTTGGCTGCACAAACATGGATGCCATATCGGTTTTTGTACCCAGTTTCATTTCTTCCTCGGTAAAATGAAGTCGGCTCTCATGGGTGGTGCCTATATTTTGAACATGAAAAAACGGTTGATTCCCTTCTCTATTTCTCCAAGTAGCTTTTGAAGAAGATTCGTCCCAAACATTATTTGCCTTAACCACATTATAATCCTCCTTGGCATTATTGGTAGTATAATATCCAGCCCTTCTTAAATAGGCTGGAAACATCTCCACCCCTTCCGGCATGGGAACCTTTTTTATTTTTCTATGGTAATGTGTAGCCAACCGTGGCCCATAAGAGGAAGTAATCAAGGTTGATCTTGCCGCACTGCAAACTGGGGTATTGGAAAAAGCGCGACTGAATAGTATTCCATGATCGGCCAATTTCTCAATATTGGGCGTTTCGGCTCCGTGCTCATCAAATAATTTAAGGTAATGCTTGGAGTTGTCCTCCGAAACTATCCACACAATATTTGGCCGATTTTGTTGCTGCCCTTTAATTGTTGACACATAACCTAGTTGAAAAAATACTAGAACAACTAAATATTTATATTTCATGTATAAACGATTTACTTTATTCCAAGCAATTTAATCATCTTGAACAAAAAAACTTTTTAATCCATGGTTTTATTTGTGAATTAAAGTCCGAATCCAACTATGCCCTTTTAAATATTGTCCATAATTAGTCTTATAGAAGGTATTAAACCTCAGGACAAGCCTGTCTGCC
>CAXAVP010000093.1:0-14601 GCA_963972175.1 uncultured Arenibacter sp. | reverse complement strand
TTAGCTGGTATGCGCTTTCTTATGTCAACAACGTCACTATGTAAAAAACCTATAGCATCCATTGATATCATGGCAATCCTGGTCTGTCCGTCATCTATCACCATAACCCTGGACCAAACATCGTCATGTACACCCTGAGCAGGCTTGGCATTGCTCATCCCGGCTATCCAATAGGCATCAAATTTTCCGTTGTTATTGTTATCGTTGTAGGTGTCCCCTTCGGCCTTGCTATACTTGTTGTTCCCGTTGGCGTCGTTCCAGGTATCTACTATGGTGGGCGTTATGGGTTTTTTGGAAAACCCGGCTTTTATAGGCCCGGGGGTGTTATTTTTTATATTTAAATCTACCGTGTATTCGGGATGCCTGTCTCGCCAGTTATATACTGTAATGGTTGCAGCTACCAATAGCAGTAAGAGGAATATTGATCCAACTATTTTGAGCCCTTTCTTTAGTGTTTTCATAGCCTTGTCTGTTATAGTCTGGAATTGGTTAATGCATTGGCCATTTTAAAATTGAGTTCCATTAAATAATCGCCCATTGTGGGACCGTACCAGCCCATTAACCGGGCTTCGTAGGTGTCGTAATAATAATATTTAGACGGGATGATATAGCCTAAATATTGTCCGTTGAAACTACTTAGTACCGCATTATAACCTTGGAGCTCCAAAGCGTTTTTTAAATCCAAACCGTATTCCCCACTTAATTCATATGGAAGGGCCAGCCAGATGAGGTTGTTTAGCTTTAGCCCCTGTATTTGTACTGGTCTCATGGGTGGCATAAGTTTTTTTGACAAAAAGGGAGCTAGTCGTAAACGGTCCGAAATATACAGGAATTGTAATTTTGGAATTTCTATTTCAGAGGATATGGCGTTTAGTTCTACCCTCGGGGAGTGCTTCATTTTGTTCAATGCAACAAGGGCCGAATCGGCAAGTGTTTCCCCTATGTATTTTGCCTTATCAAAATTATGGCCCTCACCTTTATTGCTGTGACTCCCTACGGTACCGGCGAAGAAAAGGGCAAGGTCTACAGTCTCTTTTTCCAAATAGCGCTGGAAATAGCCTGGGTAATCCCCGCTGTACAGGTCGTTATCCGGGCCAATAACCGTGGCATGTGCAGAAAAAACACCTATACTGGCTTTTTTTCCGTTCTCCTGAACAATGGATACAAGGTCCAGTTTGTCATTTAGTCGACCAGTTTCCCCTATAATCCTATTGCGGACTAGATTGGGAACCTTTATGTAACCCGAAGACAATTGTGCAGGTTTCTTATCTGCCAAGGCCTTTAGAATAAGGTCGGAAATTTTTTTACCCAGCCATTCCACTACGGCTACTTGGTATTCCCCACTAAAACTTTTGCCTACGTAACCCGGCATGCAGTTCCCAATACTGGCGTGGGTGTGGGTGGCCCCAAAATAGAGCTGCTTACGGGATATTTTGTTCTTTAACCTTTTTTTAACATCCAATACAATTTCCTCTGGTATGGCTACTAGATCGGCGCTGACCAAAACAACAGACTCGTCATTAATACTGAGAGCAATGGCTTTTGCATAGATAGAATCATGCGTGCCAGTGGCCATCTTGCCATCACCATATCCAGCCAATTTGATGTTTGTGAATAGGTCTTGATCAGGATTTGCAACACCATTGGTTGTCTGGGGGGTGATGTTTGTTTTGGCAAAACCGGCAAACAAAGGTCCATGTACCGCTGTCTTATTTTTAACGGCTTCATTGATATTTTGAATGGTATTCCTATAGTATTGGGTTTCAAAATAGGGTGTGGTATCTATAGGGGTGGTTCCAAAATAAAACACTAAGACTAGGAGAACAAGAAGCCCTCCTAGTATTTTAAGCAATATTTTCAACCATCTACCTTTCATTACTTTCAGTTGAGTTTTTGTGGATCCAAAACAATATATTTTACTGTTTTTCTATTCCAGGTATAAACTATGTGTACCTTCCCATCTGCCGCTTGTATCATAGTAGGGTAGGAGTACTCTTCCCCTTCTTTATCGGTATTTTCCCTTAAAGGCTCCAAGTCCAACACCCTTTTCCAGTTTTTGCCATCATTGGATAAGGCAAGGCTTAATGGTACCCTATCTCCCCAATTTTTTCCTGTGGGATTATAGACCAATAATTGTCTCCCGTCTTGCAAGGATACCCCGTCTATACCAGAATTTGGGTTGGGAAGGGAAATGGCCTGCATAGTACTCCACGTCTTGGCGTAATCTGTGGACCAATTCTCGGAGATTACTTCATTCTCGGTCCGACTGAGAAGCTGTAATTTTCCGTTTCCATAATTTAAGACCACCGGTTGGATGGCGCCAAATTCCTTGCCATCGTTAAGTGCGGCAGATTTGGACCAGGTTTTTCCATTGTCCGAACTAAATTCCAGGTGAATTCTCCAACCGTCCGTATCGTCTTCGGTACTGGAAGGAGAAAGTATATCCCCATTGGCCAATTGTATAGGTTGATTCTTGATAGGACCCAGAATGCCATCAGGCAGTTCTACCGGGTCGGACCATGTTTTTCCATCATCAGTGGACGTCATATACAATCCCCACCATGCCTGCGGGTTGGGGCCCACCTTGTAGAATAAAAATAATGGTCCCTCTTTTGGTTTAAAAAGTACGGGGTTCCAACTTGGATAGCGCTTTCCATCTTTTTGTACTCCATTGGCAACCTCTGTGGGTGTAGACCAAGAACCAGCTGTTTTTCGTGCTACCCATATCCCCACGTCATCATTTTTTTCCTCTGTGCCCCCAAACCAAGAGGCAATGACAACCCCATTGCTGACCTCCACTGTAGAGGCATGGCATTCCGGGGTAAGGGCGTCATCTAATTCATAGATAAATTCCTGTTCCAGAATGGCCGGATGTTCCAGGGGAACCACTTCGGGTAAATTCTCCATTTTTCCTTTACAAGATACGATGATCAGGGAACAAAATAATAGCAATGATTTCATAAGTTATGGTTTAATTAATTTTTTTTTATTGCGGCTTTATTTTCTAATGGTATTATTTGTGATGTGTAAACCAACCAGTGCTTTTAGGGGGTTTTGGGAATATATTTTTCAAAAAACCGGTCCATATAAAACTGGCAGTATTCATTTACTTTAATAGCTATGTCCATAGTATGTGGCCACCCTTTTAATTTGTGGTAATGGGAAAGCACCCCTATATCCATTAGTTTTTGATGTAGTCTATCCGACTGCTCTACGGGTACGAGTTCGTCCAAAGTACCGTGAAAGCTAAGGGTGGGTGGGGCTTTTTCCGAGACTTGGAATATGGGGGAGGCGTTTTTGTACAAGTCAGGCGCCTCCGAGTAGGTTTTTCCGAACAGTGATTTTACAGAGGTGTCATTAATGGCCTTTTCTGTAGTAAGGTCAGAAGGCCCATAGATATTGACCACTGCCTGCACCTGAGCCGATTCTTTGTTGTTATTCGGAATCTTATGACCGTTGGTATAAGCACTTAGCATGGCCAAATGTGCACCTGCCGAACCGCCGATCAAGGCAATCTTGTTCTTGTCTATATGGTATTTGGCTGCCTGCTGTTTCAGCCAAACAAGAGCATCGTCCACATCTTGGAGCTGGGCGGGGTATTTGGCCTGCCCGCTTAACCTGTATTGAACTGTGGCCGTAATATACCCTTTTTGGGCATAACTGATAAGATAGTGCCAGTAGTCTTCTTTTTTTCCTTTTTTCCACGCTCCACCGTGAACAAAAATCAGCAAGGGGGCATTTTTTTTAATGTCTTTGGAATGATATAAGCTCAATTTTAGTGCAAGACTATCAACCGTTTTGTAAACCAGGTCCTTGTGTTCTGTTATGTTTGCTGGTAGGGGGTAGTCATTTTCAATGAGTTTTAATGAGCCAGTGGCATAGGCAATTTTGAGGGTAGTGTTACTGGAGTAGCCCTTGGGAGGTAGGGATACATCATACTGTTTGGCCTTGCAGCCGACAAGCAATAAAATTATCCATAAAAAAACAGATGGTCTCATAGCTGATTTATTTATGTTTCTGTTGGTTTTCCCCGTCCCATTAATTCTTTAAACTTAATTGTTTTGTTGTTCACCAATGGCTTGGCCCAAAAACCGATGCTGAAGATAAATCCTAAGGTCAGGTACAAGAAGGTCATCCCTCCTTTTAGACCTGCCCAGTCGCCAATGGCACCAACAATTAATGGGACTATGGCTCCTCCAACAATACCGGAACAGAGGATTCCAGAGAGGGCTCCGTGGTTTTCCTGAACTGAGTTTAGGGCCAAGGAAAAAATAATGGACCACATCACAGAGGCAAAAAAACCAACCATGGGAAATGCCCAAATAGCCATTTCGGCAGAACCAAAAAGTGCAGCGGTTAAACTTGTGATGGCTGCCCCAGCGAAAATTTTAAGCACCAATCTACTGTCCAGAAATTTTAATAATACAAGACCTAGGATGCAACCAACTGTTAAGAGGCCCCAGAAAAGGGATATGGCCTTGGCTCCTTCTACCCTAGGATCCAAACCATGGTATTCGGACAGGAATTTTGACATCCAATTGGCAACACCTTGTTCTGTGCCCACATAGGCAAAAAGGGCAATAAAATAAAGTATAACCTTTTTGTTTTTTAGTAGGCTTATATTGGTGGCCCAAGTTCCTGTTTTTTCATCTTCCCTACGCGTAACTTTTGGTAGCTTAATAGGGAAGATCAACAAGAGCATCAGTAAGGAGATAAAGGCGAAAATCCAATATAGGGATACCCATGGCAAT
This sequence comes from uncultured Arenibacter sp., assembly GCA_963972175.1. GTDB lineage: Bacteria > Bacteroidota > Bacteroidia > Flavobacteriales > Flavobacteriaceae > Arenibacter. The sequence goes on along the minus strand of CAXAVP010000093.1, from coordinate 9,850 downwards.
TCTGGGGGCACAATATGGTGAAATAGCGCTATGATAGGGTTGGTGTTTTCCGTAGCGGAGTAATCTTCTAAGTTTAGTACCAGATATGAAAATAGGATAGGACTAAGAAAAGAGGCCGCCCCAAAGGCTAACTGTCCCAAAACGGAATTAAAGGCAAAGTGCTCCTCACCTCCCGCTACCCTGAGTAATGGATTTATGGCTACCTGTAACATGGCCATACCGGAACCTATTAAAAAAAGAGAAATTAAGGCTATAGGAAAATTGGGGTATAAGGAAAATAATATGGCTCCTAAAAAGGATATTGTGAAGGCCCATAGTATGGCTGTTTTTTCTCCATAGGTTTCTACTGCCATGCCTGAAGGAACAGAAAAAACACCATAGGCCAGAAAAAAGGCAAAAGGTAGTAAGGCCGCCATGGTTAGGCTTACTTCAAAGTCGGTTATAATATCAGGAATTAATGGGCCTAGAATATTGGTCAGGAAGGAAATGACAAAGAAAATAAATAAAATAAGCGCTACTATTAAATGATTCTTTCTCATTCTCTGCAAGGTATATTATTGGGAAGAATCCTTTTTCACGCTTAATTGATCTTTTACGCCCAAAGGTTTTCTAACAAAAATAATTACTGTAGCGGTAACAAACATTAAAAGCCCGTAAATGGCGGGTACAATGGAATATTCCGCATTGTTCAAGGCTATTGTGGCCAATGTAATCGCCAAGGTGCCGTTTTGTATGCCGGTTTCAATTGAGATACTAATAGCTTGGGGCCTTGTTAGCTTAAATAATACAGCGGCCATAAACCCTATGGTCATGGTGCTTATATTAAGTAAAATGGCAGGAAGCCCTGCTTCGGACAAATAGCTTAAAAATACGTCCTTAATACTAATGGTAACCCCTATTATTACCAAAATAAAAATAATAGCCGAGGCAATCTTAACGGGTTTTTCCATTTTTAGGGCGAAAGTTCCATATTTGGCTTTTATAAACATTCCAATGGCCACTGGGATAATTACGATGACCAATAATTGTTTTATCATGGTAAGGGCATCTACTGTGATGGCCATACTCTGATTGGAAAATTCTACCAAGGCAAATTGTACTATAAAGGGTATGCTTAAAATGGATATCATACTGGAGACGGCAGTGAGGGAAACGGATAGCGCCAAATCCCCTTTGGCCATATAGGTCAGCATATTGGATGTAGGCCCTCCGGGACAGGCGGCCAATAACATAATTCCTATTGCCGTTGTAGGTGATAGGGATAGGGAGATAGCAATGATATATCCAATTACCGGGAGTAGTAATAGCTGACAAATTAGGCCAATAATCATAGCCTTTGGATAGGTGACCACCCTTTTGAAATCGGATAAGGTTAGGGATAGTCCCATCCCGAACATTATAATGATCAGGGATATGGCAAGAATTATTCCAGCAGTAGAATCCATGATAAATAAGTTTTAAGGAAAATCATGATCAATCGCCCAATATCGGGCTATAACAAATAAAACTTATTGTAGGGATATTTTCTTATTATATATTGTTTTATTTACATTAAATTTTGCTTACGATTGCCGTATGTGTTAAAAATTATCTTAAAAATTTGATATTTTTTAATTTGTTGTCCTAATTCCCTTTGCCGGGCAGAGGAGTCCAAGGTGATTTAATTATGTTGCTGAAACCTCTTCATGATTTCTTTCCAATTGGTGAAAATAATACCTTCCTCCTCAAAGAATTTTATAAGCTCTGGATCAGAGAAAATCTGGGATTCCCAAACTCGTTGTTGCCAGGATCCGGTAATGCTTCTTAAGTTATCGGTTTCCACGGATGGGTGGAAAATAATTTCGGTAAGTCCGGGTTTTAAGGATTTTATCAAGGTTTTAAAATGTGCCACTTTTTCCTCATAGGTGTCGGCCTTGGGGGCACTGGAAAAGTAGTCCAATTTGGGCAAGGTATAGGCTGCGGTCATTTTAACTACGGAATCGTCCAAAGGGTAGCCTTTGGCCCTAAATTCGGCCAATACCGCCGGATCAGATAAGTCTATTATGTTGGCCGGGATACCGTATTCCTGAGCAACCTTTATATAAGCTTTTACGTAGCTGGGGTGGCCAAACAAGGTGCCCATATGGGTGTCTATATGGTCTGGCTTATAGCCCCAGGCCAGTGATTTTTCTATTTGGGCCCGGATTTCCTTTTCCACCTCGTCTGCGCTAGCGTGTTGCACCACTTCCGGAACACTGCGCCATAAATTGTCTTCAGGATCTATAAGCCCAGGTACTTCCTCATTTGGGGTTACAGGGCCCCATCTGTATTTCTTCCATTCACTGGTTAGGGTGAGGTGTAGGCCAACATCCATATTGGGGTGTTCCTTGGCCCATGAAATAAACTCCTCTGCATTGGGGCATGGAACCATTACCGCGGCAGATTGTATATGTCCCTTGGTCAATTGATCTTTGGCCGCGATGTTGGCTTCGGGGCACATTCCTATATCGTCTGCATGCAGCATCAACACCTTTCGGCCTTTTGGCCACCCTAGCTTTTCGGCCCAGGTCTTTGCGGTATGATCATCAACTTGTTGTGTGGTAGTGTTTTTAACTACATCGGTCTTATCCTTATTCTTCTCCTTGCAACCACCAAGTAATACTAGTAAACAAAAGCTGATGCTTGGTAAGAGTGACTTTTTCATATCGTTTATTTTTATTGAATTATAAATATTTTTTAAACCATTTTAGTCCGTCACCGTAAATAACCTCCAAGGGGGCGTCCCTATGTTTGGCATCATACCAAACAATGTCTTTAGGTTCATTTGCGGCCTTAAACAATAATTTACTCATTATAGGGGGGACAATTTCATCATTTTTGGCATTTAACATCAAGAAGGGGCGGGGAGTAATCTGTTTTACAAAGTTTAACGGCTCAATGATGCTGGCAAAATCTTTTGCCTCTTTGCTTAGGGCCTCTTTTTTATACAATAAATTCATTTGGCCTCCCGCCAATGCAATTATGGGTACCTTGATCCGTTTGTCCACTCCACAGAAAATAGTGCCGGTAATACCACCTAAACTTATTCCGTAATACCCTATTCTTTGGGCGTCCAGCTCCTGTCTGGTTTCAATAAAATCTACCGCACGCCTTAGGTCAAATACAGTCTGAGTAATAACATTCCGCGCCCAGTATTTATATTTTCCGGTGAGATCAAAATCGTACACCTCGTTTTTCCTTTCCCCGTGGTTGCTGAAATCTATCCGTAATACTGCATAGCCATGCTTCAAGAACAGTTCATTGCCATAGGCTATATAGTCTACGTTTTTATGATCGCCCAATCCGTGCATTAGTATAACTACCGGAAAGGGGGCGCTGCCATTCTTGGGCAGTGCCAATAGGCCGTTCACTTTTTTATCATGTACACTTTTATAGCTGATGTGATACAACGGATACTCTGTATTGTCGGGCTGTGGTAAGAGTGTGTCTTTTAACGGAATGGCGCGGTCATACTGGTAATATTGGCTTACTGGGAAGGACCTGTGGGTGCTCCCCAGATAAACAGCGGAAAAGCCTAATGGCAGCAATAGGCTTATTACTCCTATTAACCAATAAAATCGTTTTTTGTTATAGAATTTCATCTTCGTCGGCTACATATATTCTGGTGCTCTTGGTATAGCTACCGCCATTGGGGTCACTGTATTCCAAATCAATATAGAAGGCCTTGTACCCATCTTTTGGATAATCTACGGTTTGAAAAATATGGTTCTGATCCTCTACATTTAATTTCTGTGCAGTCCATTTCTCGTCCCTAAAATCCCTATCTGTTGAACTGGCGGTCCATAGGTAGGCGTTTTCAAATTCTGGGGAGCTGGTCTTCACAGAAAGGGTAGCAGTAGTTTGTTCTGCTGTTAGATCGTAGGAGAGTGGTGTTTGAGGTTTGTTGTTCAGGGATTTTCCCCAGAAGGCACTCAATGCCCTAATGGCCTGTTCTCCACCTCCCAGGTCATGTCCGGCATTTGGCACATAGTGGATGTAGTTTTCTCCTGGAATGTCATTGATGTAATTTTTAATGGCATCAACAGGCCAATATTCATCATTGGTGCCGATAAAGATTAGTTTGGGCATTTTTAACTTTTTCCGATACGAATAAGGGTCCACCATCTGGCTAAGGGCATTGCCATCGGCCGATCTTACCGTTTGCGGAATTTCCAACTTTATATAGTCGTTTATCTGTACACTGTATTCGTTCCAAGCAGTAATTTGATAATCCAAGCTCACGGGCATGTTCAGAACATCAATTACCATTGGAGCAATGGTTTCTACCCTTTTATCGCTGGCTCCGGTCAACCAAGTGGTCCATCCCCTTTTTGAAGCGCCGGTTACTGTAAACCTGTTAATATCTTTATCTAGGTTTTTCTTGGAAAATTCCTGAACTGCATCCATGGCCTTTACAGCACTTTTTACCATAGGGAATAACAATGGCCAGCTTAGGTCTTTGTCTTTTTTGTAATTATGAAGGGTATAGGATATTAGTTGGTCTTCTACCAAACCGTCATAAAGCGGTTGATTGGGTACCTGTCTTACAATGGCCACAATGGCCTTGTTTTTAATGGCAACTTTAGAGAAGTTTTTGGATTTCTTGTCTTCGCTTTTGGAAGACCAATTGGGCAGGCCTTCTTTTGTACTTCCACCGGTAATAAAAAGAAGGGCCCCATCATGTTTTATTTCTTTGGGGACCAATATGGTTAGTTCATGGGTCCAAATATGTTCACGCCATTTTTGTGAAGTAAGTAATATTTGGTAGGCGGTTGTCTCTCCTAAAGCATAATTGTCCTTAAGCTCCCACTTATAGGTTTGGTCATCATTGCTTAGGTAGCTTTGAAGTGCAGTTTCTGGTGTCACGGCCTCAATGGGCTCAGGGATGTGCTCTGCTAGTTTTTTGTTATTGTCCTTACACGCTACGGTTAGTAAAAAGGAAATAGTAATAATAAGGGTGAAAATTTTTTTCATATTACTGTGTTGTTAAATATTAGGATTGAAACTATTTCTTTGGTGTTGGGTTGTTTTTAATCATTTCCATCAATTCCTTGATAAGGATTTCACCAGTTTTTTCGCCAAGACTGGTGCGACTCACATATTCATATCTCTTAAAACTATTAAAATCTTCTTTGGTTAAAATATATCCAAACGCATCATTGGTCAACCCAAAGAGAAAGGGGTGCCGAGTAGGCATTTTTCTTTTTAAATAATAACCAATATTAGGCAAAGCCTCGCCTGGGATAGTCAGTATTTGGGCAGATCCAATATTTAATAGGTTAAGGGTGCTACTGATAGAGGTATAGTCATGGTTCCCCATGCTGAGGGGTGATTTACTTAAAATATAGCGTAGCATTTCAGAGTCTATTGGGAAAGTGACCTTTTTGGAAGCACAATAAATAACCGGATCTTTTTGAATTTGGGCTTCTGAAACAATTCTAAGGGCCTCGTCCGCCAATAGATTTCCAATGCGTTGGCATTCTTCCCAGTCATTGGCCTCTTTGTTGTTGTCCAATCTATTGTCGGCTGTGACCATACCACCTTGGGCCCCGTTCATAAAGAGGGCCATGCCTCCAGTTCTTTCTTCTATTCTATCGTATAGGGGTCCAATAAGATCTGGACTTAGAATTCCTTGTTTGTTACCAATTACTTCTGGATGTATGGCGTAATTTACCATGGTAACTATGGGCTGCCCCTTATTTTTTCCTTGGCTATTTATCGCTTGTATTACCCCGCATCTTGGATCGTATAAATCCGGGGCGTAATAATTATAGGCTATTTTTCCATTCGCTTCACCTACGGCGATTTTTAGATCTGCAGCAGCCAAATTATCTAGGGCTTCGTTTACCGCATCGGCAATTTGTACCACACAATGTTCCAAATATTTTAAATCGGCAGCATGATTGCCTTCTTTATCGGGGAAGGCATAGGCGTCAGGGGCGCTATGGGTATGGGTGGCCCCAATAAGGATATTGTTTTTGGGTATCCCTTTAATTAGTGCTCTGGACCTGTCGCCCAAGACGGCTGGCCAGCCTAGATTGTCCACATTAACGACCGCAATTCTTTCTTTTCCTCTTTCCAGAACCATGGCCCTTACATATAGATCTCCTTTTTTTATGTTGGCAGGTCTAGGAGCGCCTACCCCACCTGAAACCGATATTAGGGGAGAAGGGGTAATTATACGTTTTGCGGTCCCTACCCTTAACTCTTGGGTGAAGCCATGGGCCGATATAAGAATGATAATGAATAGCAGCAGTCTGTATGCCTTGGGGGGGGGCATGGGATAATTAAAATATTCCATAAAACTTCCCTTTTAAATGTTAAAAAATACCCTTATTATGCATGCATAAATAATAAAAGGAATATTGACATGTTTGGCAAAATTATAATTAAAAAGTTAAATCGAGGGTTAAATTTTAATGTATAATTAATAAAATACCTGAATAGAATTGAAATTTTTAAATATATTTTTGGAAGAAATGAAGCTGTATGGTTAAAATATTAACATATTGTTAACTCCTTGTTATTTTATATGGAAGCATCATCGGGGAAAGCATATATTAATGATCTTAGAGCTTCATAAACTAACTAAAAGCTATAATTTATGACTAAAAAAAATTTAATACTGCTGTATGGGATTTTGTTTTCGTTGACCCTCTTCTTGACTTCCTGTAGTTCGGATGATGATGGTGCTTCGGGTAATTTTCCGCTAACCGCTGATATTTTTAATAGTGTCAATGGAAAGAAAGTAGCTTTTCAAGGGTTGACCAATAGTGCTAGCTCTTGGATGTGGGATTTTGGGGATGGCAACACCAGTACCGAAAAAAACCCTGTACATGTTTATGCAGAAGGTGGGTATTATACGGCCAAGTTAACCGCTACTTCCGATGATGGCAGTTCGGTGAGCAAAGAGGTTAAATTGGCAATAGATTTAACTCCTTATATATTGCTTACAGGTGGACCTACGGCTACAAATGGGAAAACATGGCGATTGGCCAGCGGTCACTCCGATAGTGATTATTTTGCCTATGCCGATGCCGATCTTACGCCATTTGACGGGGCGCCCAATCCACTTCCTGCAGGTATTTTTGGTGTAGGCCTTGGATTGGGAGAGGTATATGAGGATGAATTTACTTTTTATTTTGACGGGAGTTACAGTCACGATGTTAAGGATGATGGCGCTTCTTTTAGTGGACTTGTGTTTCAGTTTCTCACCACCGGTGGTGCGGGGATTGTTAATCCTAGTAGTGATCAGAGTTTTGGGTTGTGCACGGGAGCCTATACGCCGGAGTCCGACGCCACGTTTACCTATGTGGAAAATGAGGATCTGACGGTCTCCTCTGTTTTTGGAGGGGATGGTACCATGACCTATAATGGGGTTAGTACCTTGGATTTCTCAGGAACGGAATTTATTGGTTTTATGGATTTTCAACGCAAAGTGATTATTCAAGACATAAAGGATAATTCTATGCGATTGGTGATGTTTATGGCAGCGGAACCCAGTGCGCCGGGAATTAATACCAATGGACTGGTGCTAACTTTTGAGGTGGTAAATTGAGCTTTGAAAAGTTTTCTTTTGATATAAATAACTAACTACAATATATATTTATGAACACATATTTAAAAAACAAACTTCAGTGGGTTGGACAAATGTTCTGTCTGCTGCTGTTCTTCAGCACCAATGCCCTAATGGCTCAATCTGTTCAGCACACGGTTGCAGGAAATATAACCTCTTCCGAAGACGGTATGCCCTTACCAGGGGTTAGTATAGTGTTGCAAGGTACTTCACAAGGGGTTACGTCCGATTTTGACGGTAATTACAGTATCAATGTCCCCAATGGCAATGGAACCTTGGTATTTTCATATTTGGGATTTGAATCCCAGCAGTTGGCCGTAAATGGCAGGACTACCATTAATGTTACTATGGAGCCGGGAGCCGAAGCCTTGGATGAGGTAGTGGTAACGGCTTTGGGAATTAAGAGGGAAGACAAGTCACTTGGATACTCGGTAGAAAATGTTGCCGGGGAGGAATTGACCAGGGTGGCCCAAGAAAACGTTTTAAATTCGTTATCCGGTAAGGTAGCGGGGGTAACACTTAATTCAACCGGAGGCACGGGTTCTTCTGTTAGTATGGTAATAAGAGGGGCTATTTCCTTAAGTTCGGACAATCAGCCGCTATTTGTAGTGGATGGGGTTCCCGTATCCAATTCCCTGAATAATATTGGTGGGTTTGGAGATAGGAATGCTGTAGATTACGGAAACGCTATTTCGGATTTGGATCCCAACAGTATAGAAGATGTAAGTATCCTTAAAGGCCCAAGTGCCGCAGCCTTATATGGTTCCAGAGCAGGTAATGGGGTGGTGTTGATTACCACCAAAAAAGCCAAGGACAAGGAAAAGATGAAGGTTTCCTTTACCACCAACACGGTGTTTGATGTGCCTTATAGATTCTTGGAACAGCAAACCAGGTTCGCATCGGGCTATTTTTCCTTTTCTCCTGAGTCACAAGGAGGAAGTTATCTACTGCCAGATGTAGCCCTGTCCGGTGGTAATGGGGGTCCGGAACTGGATAAGGGATATTTTGCGGTACAATGGAATGCGCCTTTGGATGCCAACGGAGTGCCTATCCCAACCGAGTTGAAATCCTATCCCAATAACGTTAAAAATTTTGTGCAGACAGGTATCACTACTACCAATAGCCTAGAAGTTACCAATAGTACAGAGGTGATGAATTACAGGATGGGCGTTACCAATATGCAAAATACGGGCTTGGTACCCAATTCGGACGTAAATAGGAATAGTTTCTCCTTATCGGCCTCCTCCAATATGAATAACAAAATTACATTGAGCACCAATGTAAACGTGGTGCATAGTTATGCAGATAACAGACCGTCTTCCAATAGAGGGACCAATCCACTACAATGGGCCTATTCCACTCCGGCCAATATTGATCTTGGGTTGTTAAGGGACTACGACCTTCCGGGTACCGATGTGCTTACCCTAGCGCCGGGTTATAATAACCCATATTTTTTAGCCTATGGCGTTAACAATAGTTATTCCAGATATAGGATTTATGGGAATCTGGTGTTGGATTGGAATATATCGCCATCCTTTAATATTAGAAGTAGTTACAATCTAAACAGTTATAATCAGACACAAGAAACAAAAATATCCCCTGGCTATGACAGGGAGTCCAATAATGGAACCTATGGTATTTCCAAAACCGATGGGGTGGAGACCAATGTGGATATATTGGCAACTTTTAAAAAGGATTTGGGCGATTTTGATTTTAGCATTTCCGGTGGTGGTAACCTAATGTACCAAAAGAACACTGGGCTAAACAATTCGGCAGCATCAAAGGTAGGACTTGTGGTCCCTGATCTCTTTACCGTTTCCAATATTGCCCCAACAGCCTTGAACTATTCCAGTTTTGCGAGTGAAAGAGGAATTAATAGTGTGTATGCCTTGGGTAACTTTGGATTTATGGATATGCTGTATTTGGACGTTACCGCTAGGAACGACTGGTCCAGTACGCTTCCTATAGACAACCGCTCTTATTTTTATCCCTCGGCTTCCTTGAGTTTTTTGGTCAGCGAAGTGGTTAACATACCTAAGGTAGACCTTTTTAAGATTAGGGGAGGCTGGGCCCGGGTAGGTAACGATACCAACCCTTATCAGTTGGGGGCCTATTATAACAATGCAGGACAATGGGAAAATGCAGTATTGTATTCGGCACCTGGAAGTTTAAGTACTCCAACCTTGGAACCGGAAGAAGCCACTTCCCAGGAAGTGGGCTTGGATCTCACCATGTTTAACAATAGGTTTCGTTTTG
>CAXAVP010000092.1:0-14913 GCA_963972175.1 uncultured Arenibacter sp. | reverse complement strand
ATTTCAATACGTTGATTGGAAATTTGATGGTAAAGACATCATATTTTTATCGAGAACAGCATATGACGATGGAGTTGGTGGGGCCAGAAATAACCATGATGCCAACTTCCTGACTTTTCATCGAATTAAAAAGTATAGAAAACTACTTTAAAATAACATAACATGCCATTATTGACATATTCTCCTGGAAAACTCATACCGGTAGTCCTGTGTTTCTGTTATTTCTTTTCCTGTGCACAAAGACAGACTAAAAAGCCTAATATTTTGTTCATCTATACCGATGATCAGGCCTATTGGACTTTGGGGGCATCCGGGAATAGCCAGGCTTTTACGCCGCATCTTGATCTCTTGGCTAAACAGAGTGCTTTTTTTGAAAATGCATTTGTCACCACACCTGTATGCAGTCCATCTAGAGTCTCTCTAATGACAGGCCAGTATGCATCAGAATATGGGGTTTTGGACTTTATTCCTCAGCCTGGCCACAGATTGTACGATCCTAATAAACCAATTGGGCTTGATCCGGACAGTTTCACTTTCCCTGAAGTACTTTCATCAACGGGATATAAGACAGGCTTAGTAGGGAAATGGCATCTGGGCGACTGGACAGAACCTGGCGCTGATCAGCGATTTCATCCAACTAATCAGGGATATGAATATTTTATGGGTATTACGGGTGGAGGTGAGTCCCCTATAGATCCCAATCTGGAAGAAGATGGGGTGGTTCGTAAAATGGAAGGATTAACAGTAGATATTTTGACTGATAGAGCCTTGATGTTCTTGGAAAATAATAAAGAGACACCTTTTCTACTTAGTGTTCACTATAGATCACCTCATGGTAAATGGCTACCGGTAGCTGATGAGGACTGGGCTCCCTATGAAGACCAGGATATGAAAGTCCCTCATCCTAATTATCCTGATCTGGACATAGTTAAAGTCAAAACCAAAATGAAAGAGTATATGGCTAGTTCCTCTGGAGTAGACAGAAGTGTAGGGAAGCTACTTAAGCAATTAGAGGATTTAGGCCTATCTGATAATACGATAGTGATATTCACTTCTGACCATGGATATAATATGGGTCATAATGGAATAGAGCACAAGGGGAATGGGTATTGGATCACGAAGAAAAAGCACCCCGCAACTAAAAACCTAGCCATCAATTCCCGACCAAATCTATATGACCAGTCGCTTCATGTTCCTGTAATAATCCGGTGGCCTGGTGTGATCAAACCTGGATTGCGAGTAAAGGAAACCTTTACAAATATGGATTGGTATCCAACTGTGTTGGAAATGGCAGGAGCCGATATTCCTGTGGGGAAAGTTTTAAGGGGAAGAAGTATTGTTCCTATTTTAAAAGGTAAAAAACTTGAGAACTGGGACAACGATCTTTATACAGAATATAGTATGATAAATTATAGTGCCGCTTTGATGCGTTCATATCGCACACTTGAATGGAAGTTGGTAAAAGACTTTAAGGATCCTACTAGGGATGAACTCTACCACCTGTCTAAAGACCCAGAGGAACGGATTAATTTAATTGAGCAAAATTCGAATGAAATCAAGGAAGTTATCAGCAAGTTGACTGAAAAAATCTATAAAAAAATGGAAGAGATTGGAGATCCATTATTGGAATCCATATAAGGACCTTAACCTGATCAAAATGAAAAATCCTATTATTTTTAATGCATTTTTTATCCTATTTACTTTATTCTCATGTTCAAACTCTAAGACTTCCTCCATAAAAAGGAACTCCCAGTCAAAAAATTTTGAAATTGTTCGGTACAACAACCCTGAAATATCCGTAGACCTAGGTGTAGGATTATGGGCTTGGCCATTACCCATGGATTATGATGGTGATGGTGACATGGACCTAATTGTTTCCTGTCCTGACACGCCATTCAATGGCACCTATTTTTTTGAGAACACCTCCAATGGCCCTACAAAAATGCCAATTTTTGAAGCACCGAAGAAAATTGGCAAAGGCATGAAGAACCTTCAAATTTTTTCGCCTGCCGAAAACCCTAGAGTGTTGGGACGTGGCATTGAGTATCTTAATTTTAAGGACAGTGTTTTTTCGAATCCAGAAAAATTATTTCCAAATGATCAACTTGAAAAAGGCCATCAAAAACTTAGGTTTAGCCAATGGACCTATGTAGATTATGAAAATGATGGTGACCTGGATCTATTGGTCGGCATTGATGATTGGGGTGATTACGGTTGGGACAATGCATTTGATAGCAAAGGTCAATGGACCAATGGACCACTTCATGGATATGTTTACCTTCTCGAAAATATTAATGGAAAATATGTAGAAAAAGGTAAAATTGAAGCTGATGGAAAACCAATCGACCTATATGGAGCTCCCTCTCCTAATATGTATGATTTTGACGGGGATGGTGATTTGGATTTGATATGTGGAGAATTCTTGGACCGTTTTACTTGGTTTGAAAATACCGGCACAAGAGATAAGCCCATTTTTTCCAAAGGTCGGTTTTTAACCAATAAAGAAGGTCTAATCAAAATGGACTTGGAAATGATTATCCCTTCGGGTGTAGATTGGGATAAAGATGCGGATATGGATCTGGTAGTTGGCGATGAAGATGGCAGGGTTGCCTTCATTGAAAATACAAGTAATATAAAAAACAACATGCCAATCTTTGAGTCTCCACAATACTTCCAACAAAAGGCCGAACATGTGAAATTTGGTGCTTTAGTAACTCCCTTTAGTGTGGATTGGGACGATGATGGCGACGAAGATTTAATTGTTGGAAATTCGGCTGGTTATATTGGTTTCATTGAAAATCTTGACGGATCAAGTAACCCTAAATGGGCTGAGCCCGTAAGATTGAAAAATACCCTAGGCGAAGAGATACGATACCTAGCGGGCGATAGCGGATCTATCCAAGGTCCTGCGGAAAAAAAGTGGGGCTATACAACACTTTCAGTTTCAGACTGGGATGGAGATGGATTAAAGGATATCATCGTAAACTCCATTTGGGGAAAAATTGAATGGCACAAAAATGTTGGTAAAAAGGGTAATCCTGAATTGCTCCCTGCACAACCTGTTACCGTAGACTGGCAATTACGTGATATTCCAAAACCGGAATGGAACTGGTGGAGTCCTGCCAAAACAGAGTTAGCCACACAATGGCGGACTACTCCTTTAACTATCGATTGGAACAAAGACGGTTTAATGGATTTGGTCATGTTGGACCATGAAGGTTATTTAACATTTTACGAACGCTATCTGAATCCGGAAAATGGGTTAATGCTTAAACCAGGTCAACGTATATTTTATGGAGTAAATGGTTCTGAATACGATAATAAGAATAATCCAGAAAACAATGTTACAGGTCCATTAAGGCTTAATACCGGAAAATATGGCAAAAGTGGAAGGCGTAAATTAACCTTTGTGGATTGGAATCAAGATGGCGACCTAGATTTAATTGTAAACAGCAAAAATGCAGCATGGTTCCAGAACATTGGTACAAAGGATGGAAAAGTACTATTGACGTTCAAGGGGGACTTATCTGAACAAAAACTAGCAGGCCATACCACTTCCCCAACTATAGTTGATTGGGACAAGAATGGTGTTCCAGATTTACTTCTGGGCGCAGAGGACGGATTTTTATATCATCTAAAAAACACATCAAAATGAATCATTTACCAAAAGGGCTGTGGCCTGTAATGCTAACACCATTTAAAGATAACAATTCAATAGACATAGAAGGGGTTAAAAATTTAACTGAATTCTATATTGCTGCTGGAGCTGATGGGCTTTTTGCAAATTGCCTGTCAAGTGAGATGTTTCAATTAACTGACGAAGAGCGATTATTAGTAACCAAAACTGTTGTTGACACAGCCAATTCAAGAATACCTGTAATCGCTACAGGTTCTTTCGCGGCCAAGATTAATACATCTGCTTCATTCATTAAGAAACTAAATGATTTAGGGGTCGCGGCTGCTGTAATAAGTACGAGTCAGCCTTGTAATGAATTGGAGACAAATGACGCATTTAAAATGAAAATGCAGAACTTGATGGATCAAACTGAAAATATACCTTTAGGTCTGTATGAATGTCCAGTACCCTATAAGCGCTTGGTTTCTTCAGAAACACTAAAATGGCTTGCCGAATCTGGACGATTTTATTATCACAAAGACACAAGTTGCATTTTAGAGTGTATTAAGGAGAAAATAAAAGCTGTAGAGGGAACCAATCTAGGGGTTTATAACGCACATGTTCCCACAGGTGTTGAATCTATACGACTAGGTGCAAGAGGACTCTCTCCCATCGCTGCAAATCTTTATCCAGAACTTTTTAGCTACCTGCTCAAGAATTTAAACGATACGGGCAAACAACAAGAAATTGAACACCTTAATAATGTTTTGGATATAATGGATACTATTATTCATCACAACTACCCGTATACAGCTAAATTATTTCTTCAAAATAGGGGGTTGGGTATAACAGGAAATGGTAGAATCCCAAGATTGGCCATGAGTACTCATGATTATAATAAACTTGATGCAATAATGAGGGAGTTTAGACAACTTTCGGAAGAACTTGAAATTGATATTATACAATTTAAACATAAGGAAATAACATTTTAAAACAGCACATATGTCCAAAATATCCATATATGGCATCATGAAAAGATATTTATTTTCCTTTGGACTGCTAATTTTTTTTTCAAGTTCATCATCTATTGAGAGGCTTAATATTGCTGATAAGTCAAAAAATGTCCTTTTTATTGTGGTTGATGATTTGTCTACAACACTGTCTTGCTATGGCGCGGAAGGAGTAATCACTCCAAATCTCGACAAGTTGGCCGATAGGGGGGTGAAATTTGAAAGAGCATATTGTCAGGCCAGTCTCTGCAATCCTTCGCGCGCATCAATTATGACAGGAAGACGACCTGACAATTTGAGGATTTTGAGCAACGAACCCCATTTTAGAGGAATGCACCCTAAAATTGTCACCTTGCCTGAACATTTTAAAGCTAATGGATACCACGCTGTAGGTATAGGAAAGATATTTCACAATTGGGGGCAAGCACTACAGGGAGATCCACAATCTTGGTCTGAGCCTGAAACTAAACATTGGGCCACACACTATTCAGATTGGTACATAGAGAACAGGCCTTATCAAATTCATTCGGACATCAAAAAGGGACCGGCTGTGCAAAATGCAGATGTGCCGGATGAGGCGTATTTAGATGGCAGAATTGCCAATGACGCTATCAATAAACTTCGACAACTTAAAGAAACTCCCTTTTTCATGGCTGTTGGCTTATGGAAACCCCATTTGCCATACAATGCACCAAAAAAATACTGGGACCTTTACGACCGAAATGCCTTACCCAAATTACGTTATCCCCAACCTATCAATGGCGTGCCAGACTTAGCCTATGTAGATTCCAACGAGGCTAGAAGTTACACAGATATTCCCAAGCAAGGAGAATTGTCCCACGACAAAAAACTAGAATTACGCCATGGATACTTGGCGGCAATTAGTTACATGGACGCACAAGTGGGTAAAATTTTGGATGAGGTTGACCGTTTGGACTTGACAAACAAAACAACTATCGTATTCCTCTCTGACCATGGCTATCATGCTGGAGAACATGGGCAGTTCGGAAAATGGACCAACTTTGAAATTGGCACAAGAGTTCCCCTTATCATTTCCAGCCCAGAACTAAAACATTTGGGTACAGCCAGCAGTTCCATTGTAGAATTAGTTGACCTTTATCCAACTCTAGTTGATTTACACGGGTTGCCCAAACCTAAAGGGTTCGGAAAATTAGATGGCATTTCCTTAAAACCTATCTTAACGAATACAAATAACAAACTCAAATATTATGCAGTTTCTCAAATTTCAAGGCCTCTCGGTTCTGGAGAAGATTTTGATATTTTGGGCTCGACAATTAGAAACAAAGATTATAGATATACTCTATGGACAAATCGAACTGGAAATAAAATCATAGGAGAAGAATTTTATGATTTGTCGAATGACATCATGAAGGTTGAGAACCAAATCAACAACCTGAAATTTTCGCAAAGGAAACAAGAATTAAATCAAAAATTAACCGAGATACTTAGTCAATAATCATTTTGAATTAACCTAAGTGCACCTAAATATTGGTCTAAAAGATTATAAAATAGTGGACCATTAATATGGGTTCAACACCTTATTTAATTAACAACAGGTAAAAAAGTATTTCGTACAAGAAGTCCAATTAGTCAAAACGCCTATTTAAAAGACAACCCTTAAATAGTAGAAAAATGCATAAAAATTATAATTATACCAAGAGTGTTCTTTTGACTTTGGTCCTTTTTATTTCTTTGGTCAATTATTGTTCCAGCCAATCTATTTTGAAACGGCCGAATATAATTCTCATTCTGGCAGATGACATGGGCTATGGCGACATTTCGGCGTTTAACGGAGGGCTCAATAGCACTCCAACCTTGGACAAATTGGTTAAGGAAAGTGTTTACTTTTCCCAGGCATATTCCGGCTCACCAGTTTGTACACCTTCTAGAGCAGCTTTACTCACAGGTAGATATCCACACAAGACAGGTGCCATAACACTCAATATGGAAATTTTCCCAGAATTAACAAGAATTCATGAGGACGAAATAACTATGGCAGATGTTTTCAGTAAAAACGGGTATGCAACTGGTTTAATTGGCAAATGGCATAGCGGTGATGGTGAAGATTACCATCCCATGCGACGTGGATTTCAGGAGTTTGAAGGTTTTAAAGGTTATGATGTACCTAATGATTATTTTAATTATAAGTTAGATATCAACGGGCAATACAAGAATTTTGCAAATGAGTATTTGACTGAAAATCTGACCAAACGAGCTATCAGTTTCATTAACAGACATCAAAATGAACCATTCTTTCTGCATTTGGCTCATTATGCTCCCCATCGTCCATTGAGTGCCCCTAAAGCACTAATAGACTCATATCTCAAAAAGGGGTTTAATCAAAAAACCGCAACTGTATATGCAATGATAGAAATTATGGATAAAGGTATAGGAGACCTGCTTTGGGAATTACAACGCTTGGATATTCAAAACAATACAATCGTAATTTTTGCCAGCGATAATGGACCTGATCCCATTGTTGGCCCAAGATTCAATCACGGCTTAAAAGGAACAAAATATACAGTTAATGAAGGAGGTATTCATGTACCACTTCTTTTCAATTGGCCTACAGTACTAGAACCTAAATCAATCGACAAAATAGTACACTTTACTGATATCATGCCAACCTTAATTGAAGAGTGCAACTTGGAATATACCCCAAAAACCAAATTTGATGGTGGTAGTCTTTCCGGAGTGCTTTATGGTTTAGAAAGAAAAAGCGAACTCCCCCAATATCGTTTTTGGCAATGGAACAGGGGTACTCCCTACTACTCTCACAATGCAGCCATTCGTTTCGGAGATTGGAAATTGGTAAGACCGTTTACTACAAGGAATATGGTATATGAGCAGTCGTTGGAAAAACCTCAGCTGTACAACATAAAGGATGATCCATCAGAAAAAATAGATTTGTCCAATAAAGAGATTAGCAAATATAATATGATGAACGTAAAACTTGAACAATGGTGCCGGGAAGTAGAATGGGAAAGACTTTCCAAACAATAAAAACAATACGCCATCATAAATTCGTTAGACAACATACCCTACAAAATAAACCCACTTTCTTTTGAAATCAGGAAATAATTAATTATCATTGCTTAATCGTTAAAGCAAAAAAATATAAAAACACTTATGTAGTCTTATCATTCTATTGCTTTGACCAACTAATAGTTCTTTAAGATTTTACGATTATCCAACATATAAGTTAGGGGAATGCCCTACTTTTAAAAATTATACCGCAATACCTAAATAACCAGTGACCATGAACAGTTTTGATTTAATCGTATTTTTTATTTACATAGGGGGAATAGCCCTTTTTGGAGGTTCCTTCTTTAAAAAGAACCGTACATCGTCTTCCTATACGGTTGGGAACAAGGACATTCCGGGTTGGGTGGTTACCATGTCTATCTTTGCTACCTTTGTGAGCAGTATTAGTTATCTGGCCCTTCCGGGGAACGCCTACCAATCCAATTGGAATGCCTTGGCCTTTAGCCTTTCCCTACCCATTGCCTCGGTCATAGCGGTGAAGTACTTTGTACCACTTTACAGAAAAATCAATAGCCCCTCTGCCTACACCTATATGGAACAGCGCTTTGGCGCCTGGGCACGTATTTATGTATCCCTGTGTTACCTTTTAACCCAATTAATGAGGATAGGAACCATATTATACCTCCTGGCCCTTACCTTAAACGCTATTGTGGGATGGGATATGGTAACCATTATCGTTTTTACGGGACTGGTCGTGGCCATATATTCCATGTTGGGCGGTATTACTGCCGTTCTTTGGACAGATGCCATTCAGGGTATTATATTGATCGCGGGGGCTTTCATTTGTGTTGGCTTTATACTTTTCAACATGCCGGAAGGTCCTGGGCAGGTTTTTACCATAGCCACCGAAAACGATAAATTTGGATTGGGAAGTTTTGACCTTAAGCTTACTGAACCCACCTTCTGGGTAGTTTTGGTATACGGAGTCTTCATCAACCTTCAAAATTACGGAATCGACCAAAATTACGTACAACGTTATATGGCCTCAAAATCGGACAAAGAAGCCAGAAAATCGGCTTTGATTGGTGGATTAATCTATCTTCCGATATCGGCCGTATTTCTCTTTATAGGAACCGCCCTTTTTGCGTACTATCAGTCGGCCGCCACCCTACCCGAAGCCTTACAGGATATTAACAAAAGTGATAGTGTTTTCCCATACTTTATTGTAAATGCCCTTCCTGCCGGAATGACCGGCCTATTAATAGCATCTATCTTTGCAGCGGGTATGAGTACTATTTCCACCAGCTTTAATAGTTCCGCTACGGTATTTCTAACCGATTATTACAACAAATACTTTAAAAAGACCGCCTCGGATAAGGAAGGCATGCGCGTACTTTATATTTCGTCTGCCATCATAAGTGTTATTGGGATCATTATTGCCATAGCCATGATAAACGTAAAAAGTGCCTTGGATGCGTGGTGGAAGCTCTCTTCCATTTTTAGCGGGGGCATGTTAGGCCTGCTATTATTGGGCTTGTTCTCTAAAACTAAAAATATAAAGGGCGCCCTTATTGGGGTATTGATGGGGATTCTGGTCATTATCTGGATGAGCCTTTCCGGAACCCTATTTGGAGAAGACTCCCTAGGGGCTTCCTTTCATACCTATTTAACCATAGTATTTGGTACCGTCGCCATTTTTATAGTGGGCTTTCTTGTTTCCATTGCCAACAAAAAGACCGATGAAGCCTATCAGCTATAATAAATAGTAAATAAAAAATACGAATGCCATGTAGGGTAGTTGGTTTTCAACAATTGAGTATTGTAGAATGTGAACCGTCTATTTTAAGTAGCTTTTAGGCCCAATAGCCAAATGCAATAAGGAAAGAGCCATTACCCTCTCTTTCGTTTGTTTAATATTTAGTAATTTTGCCTTCTGGGAACCTTTGACCAAAAATCACCCTAATAGACAGATTACTAACACATTACAACTATTTTACAGCATTCCTAACAAACTAAGGATAAAAGAATAATGAAACCTAAAACTTCCTTAAAAGATATTGCTAAAATTGTGGGAGTCTCCATTCCCCTAGTTTCTTATGTATTAAGTAACAAAGGGAAGGAGAATAGGGTTTCTGAAAAAACGGCGAAGAGGATCAGGGAGGTAGCCAAGGAACTAAACTATCATCCCAATTGGAATGCCAGGAGTCTTAAGACCAATAAAACAAGGACCATTGGGGTAATTGTAGCCGATATCTCCAACCCCTTTTTTTCCAATTTGGCCAGAAATATTGAAGATGAGGCTTTCTCACAGGACTATACGGTCATATTTGGATCTTCCGATGAAAATGTAGAAAAGTTCAACAAGGTGCTGGATTTCCTTAAAATGAGGCAGGTGGATGGTTTTATCATCGCAGCCCCCGAAGGTTCCAAAGATATTATTGCAGATCTGGCCAAGGCAGGTGTTCCCTTTGTGCTGATAGATAGGTTCTTCAATGATCTTACAACCAATTATGTCACCGTAGACAATTTTAAGGCCTCTATGCAGGCCACCAACTATTTGCTTGGAAAGGGAAACAAAAAAATAGGGGCCGTACTTTACCACTCAACCTTGCACCATTATAAAGAAAGGCATCAGGGCTATGTAGAGGCTCTAAAACAGGTTGGCTTGCCCGAGGATACCGAATTGATAAAAAGAATCAATCACGGGTCCTTAAAGACCGATATGAAAAGAGTTGTAAAAGAATTGGTACAGGATGCCGGAGTGGATGCCATCTATTTTCACACCAATACCTTGGCAGAGGAAGGATTAACCCAAATGTTGGGCTTGGACAGAAAGATTCTTAAAAAAGTTGATGTGGTGGTCTTTGACCAAAATTCGTCCTACAATTTCTTGGAAGACCCCATCCCATACCTCCATCAACCTATCAAGGAAATTGGGCAAAAAGCCTTGCGTATCCTTATAGAACAGATCCAGGAACCTACCAAGGAGCTGCAACAGATATCTTTTGACACCAGTTTGGAAAGCAGCTCATTGGAACCCTAGAGGATTCTAAGGTTCCAATGCCTACCATACCGTAAAATACTTCAACAAAAAGTACTCCTAAATAAGATGATTTGGGAAGTCCTTTACCTCTTCACAGCAAATTTGTTCCATAACCTGTTGTAACTCTGTTTTTAACAGTGAAATGGTATGGTCTCCGCCTTTGGCGCCCAAGGCTGCCACCCCGTACATGAAGGATCGTCCCATAAAGGTAAATTCTGCTCCGCTGGCCATAGTCCTGGCAATATCCGGACCACCTCTTAAGCCACTGTCCATCATTACCTTGATTTGACTTCCATATTTTTCGGCAATTCTTGCCAAAGGCTTAATAGTAGATTCCCCTGCATCCAACTGCCTACCTCCGTGATTGGAGACTATAATACCGTCTAGCCCCAACCTAATGGCACTCTCCGCATCGGCTTCGTTGGCAACTCCCTTGATCACCAACTTTCCTTTCCACATATCCCTAATGGGCTTAATCTTCTCCTCATTCAATCGGCCCGAAAAAGTCTTGTCCATAAACTTTCCAAGTTGCGCCAAATCCAAGCCCTTGGGCATATAGGGCCTTAGGGTTTCAAAATTAGGCTGCCCGTGTCTTAGGGTTTGCATGGCCCAGTTAGGCTTGCCCAATATCTGAAGAATATTTTTTACCGACATTTTTGGCGGCATGGCCAAACCGTTTCTAATATCCCTTGGTCGGAAGCCAAAGGTGGGCACATCGGCGAGAATTACCAATACCGGGCATTCCGCAGCCTCAGCCCTTTTAATAATATCATCCCTAACACTGTCCTCAGTGGGATGGTACAGCTGAAACCAGGCCTTCCCCTCTGTAATTTCGCTAATCCTCTCTATACTGCTAGTGGTTACAGTACTAAGAATAAAAGGAATATTGTGCTCAAAGGCAGATTTTGCCAATATTTCAGGGGCATTTGGCCACATGAGTCCCTGAAGACCTACTGGTGCTATCCCAAAGGGAGCATCATAAACATGCCCAAACAATTCTGTCTTCATACTAGAGCCTGTGTGCTTACTTAAATAATAAGGCAATAGCTCTACCTCCCTAATTTCAGAGGTGTTCTTATGTAGGTTTACATCTTCATTGCACCCTCCGTCCAAATATTCAAAGGCAAACTTGGGTATCCTTTGTTTTGCCCTATTCCTTAAATCATCAACAGAAGGATACTTGGTGTTGATCTTAATTTCCTTTTTGTTTTGCTGCATGGCTGCCATGGTCTAAATTATACTTATCTATTTTCCTCCCTTTCCAATACCTCCCCATAACTGCGGAGTTGGCAGTGGATTTTTTACTATTTTATCTTAATTTCATTTATGGGCACTCCCAAAATCTCTTTGGACAAAACGTCCAATTGTTTTACATCCCCTATAAAATGATAGGTCTGATGCCTATGGGTATCCCGCTCCCCAGGTTTTAATGCCAAAGCCGGAGAGGAACTTTCCAGCTCATAAAACGGCCCAAGCTGACCCCCATCTTCCAAGGGTCCGTCATTATAGGCATTTACCGCATCCCCTTTAAAAGGTAGGTCCTGTATTTCCCATAATGAATTTACATATTCCGTTCTTCCTTCGGGCAGGCTAAACTTGGCAATGGTAAGTACTTTGTTTTTGGCATCATAACTACCCAATACCGGCAGGGCCCTTTCGGGCGAAATCCCAATTTTACCACGTGACTGGCCATCTGCCTTAAAGAAAAGTACGCTGTCCATTACCTTTAAACGGTCTTCAGACACCTTTCCAAAGTAATCATCCGTCACCTTTTTTCCCAAGTCGGACTCACTTCCTTTTTTAAACGGTATAGTAATAGTAGTTTCATCAGAAGAGTTCAACATACTCAATATCCAAATAGAGGGCAAACCCGACTCTTTGGTCCAGGCTTGCCTCCCCGTATTGGTAAGGCTGTTTTCTGAAGCAAAACCTACCATTTTAACCGCATCCGGGATACGAACTCCCAACTCTGTTGATGCTTGGTCTTTCCCTATAAGGGTAATGGTTCTTTGCACCAATAGGCTAAAAATGGTACCGGAGTAATTCTCCAGCTTCAACTCCCTCTCAAAACGAGCCTCCTCTTTTGTACTACCTACCAAGGCAAAGGGCTCTGTATCCAATTCTTTGGGAACATACCAATCCTGGAATTCAAACTGGGCACCCTTTTTAAAATAAAGGGAAAACTGCCCTCCTTCCGGTCCCAACCAAAATCGCTCCTCTCCACCGGTGGGGTTAAAATGCTCTTTGCTTTCTCCAGAAGCGATCAAATCATAATTTATCCATCCAAAACTCTGTCCCGCATCGCCCTCAGCGGTACTGGTCATAACGCGACCCTGAAGCTCAGGGGAAACCAAAACACTGGACACGCCATTTTCCAGAACTACCAAATCCTTGTAATGTTCGGACAAAAAGGCCTTATCATAGCCAAAAGAACCTTTCTTATAAACAGCCTTCTGTTCTTGTTCCGAACTTTTGGGCTGCCCCTTGTCCGTTTTACATCCCATTAAGGATATTGCCATAAGGAGTACTATACAGCCCTTCCGCATACCGATATTTTGTAAACTGACGTTACACTTTAGCATTGTTTTCGTTTTGGGTATATTGCTTTATATACTATAGTTGAAAAACCTTTTCCATTAGCATCCATTTCTCACCTGGTTTTGCAAATGGAAGTGCCTGTTGGTATTTCCACATCAATTCCTCCCATTTTTCATTTTCTGGGTACTTGGCATCAATCTTTGCCTTTTTTTCGAATGAAAAATTGTCATCCGCATCAATTATCATAAACATACGGTTTCCTACCCTATATATTTCCATATCCTGAATACCAGATTCCCTAAGGCTTTGAAGGATCTCTGGCCATACCTCTTTGTGATAATCATCATACGCCTTTATTAACTCCGGATCATCTTTAAGATCCAATGCCAAACAATGTCTTTTCATTTTCTTTAATATTTGGTTATTAATTGTGGTTAACTATTAAGATTGAAGTTCGTATTTCTTAAATACGCGCAGTCCGTACCAAGCGATATAAACAAAGCAGGCCAAGGGCAGAATAAATGAAAAATTGACTTCCGGAACTCCCATGATCTGTATATCGTTTACGGCATTTCCACCGGCATCTATGATCATGCCTTGTAATTTGGGCATTAGCGCTCCTCCTACAATAGCCATTACAAGGCCCGCAGCCCCAATTTTGGATTCTTCCTCATTGAGTCCGTTTAGGGCGATACCGTAAATTGTAGGGAACATAAGTGACATAAAAAAGGTAATCCCCACTAGGCAGTACAGACCTATCATTCCCTCCAAGTAAATAGTGCCCAAGCAGCAAAGAACTGCAAAAATGGCGAAATACATCAACAATTTCCCTGGACTCATGAACCGTAGCATATAGGTACCTATGGCCCTACCTACAAGAAAGAGGATAAAAGCGGCAAATTGATAGGTGGCAGCGTCCTCACTAGACATCCCAATGGCTTCGGCGTACTGATAGATATATGTCCAACACATGATTTGGGCACCTACATAAAAAATCTGGGCCACAACACCCAATACATACTTCTTATTCTTGAACAAGCCACTAAAGGTATCCCCTAAACTGGGTATTCCTCCTTCATCCTTGGCCTGGGGCATCTTACTTATGACGATCAAAACAAAGACAGCGAGTATAACCAGTCCCAAAATTACATAGGGGTCCCTAATTACCATCAGGTCGGTGGTCCTGATAAGGGCCTTTTTGGCCTCTGCCAGTGCGGAATAATTCTCAATATCGTCCGACTGCAATTTTTTGAGTACAAATTGTTGGGCTACCAATAAACCCAGTAAAAGACCGACTGGATTAAAGGCTTGGGCCAAATTTAAACGTTGGGTAGCGGTTTCCGGGGAACCCATAGCCAAAATATAGGGATTGGCCGTTGTTTCCAAGAAAGCCAGTCCGAATGTTAGCACATAGAGCCCTAAACAGAAAAACCAAAATTGTTCCGTAATAGCGGCAGGATAAAACAATAGAGCTCCTCCCGCATAGAGGGCCAAGCCAATTAACACACCCACCTTATAGGAGTACTTACGTACAAATAGGGCTGCCGGCAAGGCCATACAAAAATAACCCCCGTAAAATGCCATTTGCACCCAGGCTGCCTGTGAATTGGAGAGCTCCAAAACTTTTTTAAAGGCCTGCACCATGGGATCGGTAACGGCATTTGCAAAACCCCAAAGGGCAAATAGAGAGGTAATTAAAA
>CAXAVP010000091.1:0-15064 GCA_963972175.1 uncultured Arenibacter sp. | reverse complement strand
CAAATCAGTTGAGTAGGCAGCTGTGCCACTCACCACATGATAACTTAATATTTGGATCAGCATAGCCTGTTCCTCCGCAGTATCAAAACTATCCAAGCCGGTATAATCAGGCCCTAAAGTATCCAATAAATCGGCAAATGCCTGATTGGTAGGTGCAAACACCGTAAAAGGACCTTCAGTTTGCAACAGAGCTACAAAACCAGCCTCGGCATCAACCTGCACCAAAGCACTCACTAAGCTGGACAAAATTTCCGTATCCGTAGCCAGTTCCACAATGTTGGGGGTAGGCTCCGGTGTTATGGCATCAATTACCGCCTGAGGCAACAACACCTTATCTATTACATGTACAATTCCGTTAGAGGCTCTAATATCTGCCGGCCCCACTTTGGCATCTTCATCCGTAGCGTCCTGAACATATACATCTGCATCAATCTTTATTGAAATTTTCTCACCCTGGAGAGTAGTAAATTCATCCCCGTCCGAAAGGTCACTGGAAGTGGCCGCCGCTCCCACTATTACATGATACTTAAGTATGTCGGCCAAAATATCCCGTTTTTCAGGGGTATCAAAATCATCCAAATCATCAAAACCATCCAAGCTTGCCAATAAGGCCGTAAAAGCCGCATTGGTGGGCGCAAATACTGTAAAAGTACCTTCCCCATTCAATGCGCCAATCAAATCCGAGTTCTCGTTCTCATCCGCCTTGGTCAAAGCAGCCACAAGGCTACTTAATAGATCATTACTCTGTGCCGTTTCCACAATAGTAGATATAGTGGGTTCGTCAATTACAATGTTATCATCATCATTATTACAGGATACCATTAATAACAGAGTACTAAATAGTGCTAAAAAATAAATGCCAATCTTTCCCATGTCTAAGTTTTTAAATTAATTGTTAGACAAATATAGACAATATTTTAATCTGTCCAACTTTTATAATGTTAAAGTTAGACAAAAGTCAATCTATCCACTACAGATTTATATATTTTTTGTATAACTTTAGACCATAATTAATTAGACATACACTATGAGTAGATATAGCATGGCACAAATTGTTTCCCTAACGGGGATCAGTTCCCACACCTTAAGAAAATGGGAGAGCAGGTATGACTTTTTGGTTCCAGAAAGAACCGAAACCAACATTAGATTTTATACGGACAGTCAACTTAAAAAGCTATTGAACATTAGTATTCTCAGAGAACAGGGACATCGTTTGTCGGCCATTGACAAAATGTCGGACAAAGAAATCCATGAGCTGGTTTCCCAGGTTTTGACTAATTCTGATCAAGAAAGCGAAATTAAAGCCTTGGTAATAAGCATGATAAATTTAGATGAGCAGAAATTTGATGACATTCTCAAGTCCCACATAATTAAGAATGGTATCCTCACCACCTTTACGGAGGTTATCTATCCATTTCTGCACAAAGTAGGGGTTCTATGGGGTATAAATAAGATTATGCCGGCACAGGAACATTTTGTTTCCAACCTAATACGTCAAAAAATATGCAGCGCCATAGATCTGTTGCCCATAGCCCCCAAGGATGCCCCTAGAATTATAATGTTTTTAACGGAAGGGGAAAATCATGAAATTGGCCTCCTACTAGCCTCCTTTATAGCTAAAAAACTGGGATGGAGGGTGTTTTACTTAGGTCAAAATGTACCGCATGACAATTTGCATACCATGGTATCCTTAATAAAGCCAACATATATTTTGACTTTCTTTATCACCACAACCTCCTCCTCAATAAAGGAAAGAATAGGCAAAATAATCTCTGAATGTGATGCACCTCTCCTATTCTCGGGAAATAGTACCAGTGTTGATTTACAGGATCAAGGCAAGCGCGTAATCCAACTTGCGACACCGCAGGATTTGATAACGGTATTAGAGAACACAAACAAATAGCTGCACGCCACTTAGTAGAACTATCTATTTGTAACGATAAAAGGCTAAAATAGGAAGGATAGTAATATCAACCCCATGAAGTCATTGGGGAGGAACCACAAAATACTCCCCATAATTACAGTCTCGCTATGAAAATTAGCTTATCCCCTATTGGATACTATCTTCTTTTGTTGTCCCTTCCTCTTGTTTTTTACCAAACAATCCTCCTAAAATTTTCTTGGCCACCTCTTTCTGTGTCTCTTTTTTGCTTAGATTGGCGGAATCCGCTTCCCCAGTTGAGTCTACTTTTTTATCTCCTCCTCCAAGCAATCCACCAATAACATCTTTGGCACTCTCTTGGTTCTCTTGTTTGGTAGAGTCCGTAGCCTTTTGGTTTTTGGTAATTAGCTCACCAATGAAGTCTTTAGCTTTGTCCTTTCCTTTATTAAGAAGCTTCTGCTTTTCAATTTCCGCAAGCTCTGCCGTTACATTCTTAATTCCAGAGGTGAGGTCGGTCGTAACTGTAGGACTGGTATAGGCCCCTCCAATGTTGGCAGTTACCGGAATAGTTAAATTCTCCAAGGATTGTTCATCTATTCTGGCAATAAGACTATTTACATCCTTGCCCAGATATTTGGCAGGCACTTCTATGGTGGCCGTATAATTAAGTTTCTGATCAAAGGTATGGCTACCCGCCACATTTATGGCAATATCCTGATAGTTCACGGTAAAAGGTTTAACCTGGACCATACCATTTTCAAAGGACAACACGGTTTGCAAATCTTTTAGGCTTAATTTCTCCAGATCCAAAAAATTTAATTTACTATCCAGTTCAGATAGTAAGGGAGCACTATTTACATCAATTTTATTTGTTAGGAGCTGGGCCAATATATTCCCGGAAATAGTAGTTAAATCCGGGGTAAAATCATCATTAAGATTCCCTGACACCACCACATCGGAATTTAAGGTACCCTGCAAAATCTTAGCAATAGGAGCCAATGTCCTAAACATTTCCAGAGCCTGAAAAGTCTCGGCAATCTTAAAACTTTCCATCCCCAATTTCATGGCAAAGGTAGGACTGGCCTCTTTAGTGGAGACTTCCCCATTGAACGCCAATTTACCGTCAAAGATAGAAGATGTCATATTGGACAATATTGCCTTTTCATCCTTAATACGCAGGCTTCCCTTAACGTCCTTTAGGGTAAGGTTATCATATATTACGGTATTGGCATAGGCATTTATGGTACAGTCCAAAAAGGATGGAATCTTAATTTGCTCCCCTACAGCACCCCCATTGTCCTGCTCTTTATTAGCTGTTCCCTCCTGGGGTGTTTCCTCTGCCACCATAAAGTCATTAACGGCAAAAGTGTTGGATTTTAAATTAAAATTCCCCTCTATTTTCTCATCGTTGAACATAAACCCTAGGAGGTTGTTGATGGTTCCTTTGGCATCAAAATCGGTTTTACCCGTAGCACCCTGTAGTTGGCTTAAGGTAACCGTTGTAGGGTTAAAGGTAACGGCCGTGGATTTTAAAATAACCGGATTAGGAATTTCATCGGTTTTGTATTCAAAATCCCTTAGGGTCAAGGTCCCACTGGTCTTGGTATTTTCATACTTTTTATTTTCTATCGAGGCCATATCGAAGCGACTGCTAATATCCGCACTCAATATTCCCTTTAAATCCAAATCCGCAGGCACAGGATAGGCCTGGGAGATGTTGGCAAGGTTCATCTGTCCATCCACCTCGGCCTCAACCTTGGTATTACCTAGTAGATCTGTTATTTTAGCGACCATATTAAACTTGTCCTCATCTATCATAAATGACAACTTGCGAATATCTACAAAAGTATCTTCGGTAATACCCGTGGTATTGGAGATTTCGGTGTCTATAAAAACGTTTCGAACCGACTTAGGCAGGTCTGGATATTTAAAAGAAGCGTTATCAGAATTGATATCTATTTTAAATTTAGGAATATGGGTATCATCCACAATTCCGGAAAACTCCCCGGATACTGTAAAGTTGCCGGTTGTACTGACCTGTTCTATATTTTTGGAATAGGTTTCCGGGATTACCGCCAAGAAATTCTTAAAGTCGGACGAAGGTGTTTTAAAACTGATGTTAACCTCTTGATTATCCTCATTTATTTTTACAAACCCATCAAAAACCAATGCCAGTTGATTTACCATGGCTTCGTTCTTTAAAAAAGAATATTTATTTTCCTTTAGGTCCACCCCTATAAGCGCCTTCAATTTAACCGGGTTCCGCTTCAGATAATCCGTACTGTCCATTACAAAGGATACCAGAGCAGAAGTCTCGGTGTCCAATTCAGAGTTTTCCAAGGACAGGTCGCCTTTACCCATATGGTTCATGTCGGCAAGAATAAAAGACATCCCAGTTGAAAGATCATCATAAGTGATTTTTCCATCAGTTATACCGTAAGATTCCATAGACAGGGTAAACTCCCCTTCTGAAGAGGGCGTATCTGCGGTTTCCGAAGTAGAACCATCCCCTTCCGCAGCAATGTCGTAATTGGCATTGCCCTCTTTATCCACAGTTATGTTCACTAAGGGTCTGTCTACCTCCAAACTTTTGATAGCTATGGGCTGGGAAGCATCTTTAAATAGTTCCATGACAGACATGTTAAGGGCTATCTTATCTGCGGCAAAAAGAGTATCCCCTGCAAAAGGGGCCTTGTTTATTAAGCTTATTCCTTCCAGGGTAACGGTTGCATTTGGAAAACTGTTGAAAAAGCCAAGGCTGGCCTGCGAAAAATCGAATTCGGCGTTAATACTGCTATTTACTTTGTTCTTTATAATGTCCGATATCTTACCTTTTAAAAAAAAGGGGGCGGCAACCAACAGCAATACTATTATTGCAAAAACACCGCCAACAATCTTTATAATTCTCTTTTTCATCTCTTACTATTTTAATAATTTACTTCCCAAAGGCCTAATTAACCTCATATGAGCTTCGCCAACCCAAATTAGGCCCCACTTAACTCACTATTATACTTCTATTGGTCAATGGCGATTGATTCTGGCCATTCCCAAAGACACTATTTCTGTTGTGACCACTAACTGCCCAATGATACTTAAAACCAGCTATTTTTATTGCACATATACATTAAAATCTTGACGCAATTCTACGACAAATAGCCTAGCCAAAATAAAATTTACAAAGAGTTTAAACAATATTTAACACTGTAGGCACATATTGCTTAACAGCTGGCTCTTAACCTAATAACCTTAAAATGTAGCCTAGCAGTTAGCTTCTGAAAAAAGAACAGTAAAAAACCGGTAATATTATGCTTCTAGATCAATTTCCTGATTCACTTCTAAATTAAATCGCCTCCTAAAAAGATATACGAAAAAATAGAGCAAGGGGGTGTCCAAAAAGGCTACGATCACCTTAAAGACAAATCCGCTGATAACCAGCCCATAGAACATCTCCCAGGGCAGAATTTGAAATATACATAAGAGCCCCACAACGGTAAACGTATCAATAAACTGCGAAAGGAAGGTAGAAAAATTATTACGCAGCCACAGCTGTTTCCCTTGGGTCAATTTTTTCCAAAAATGATAAATACCAATATCTACGTACTGGGCAAAGAGGTAGGCCAACATAGAAGCAAAAACGGCAATGGGCGAAAGTGCAAATACATGGTTAAACACCTCATCATTGACTGGCGAAGTAGGTATTGCGGGTACTTTATTGGCCAACAATACTATGGCCATAGAAAAAAATGAAGCAAATATTCCAGCGGTTACAATTTGATTTGCCTTTTTTCTCCCAAAGATCTCCGAAATAAGGTCTGTAATAAGAAAAGTAAGGGGGTAGGGCAAAATACCGACCGAAATTTCGAATAATGGCGCTCCAAAAACCTCAAAATCCCCGAACGGTTTCCAATAAAAAAATTTTTGAAAAATAAGGTTGGACACCACCAAAGAGGTAATAAAAAGTCCGCCCAAATAGAGATAGATTTTAAAAGCCAACTTTTTATCCTCTTCCTTTAAAACCTTGTACATTAATTTTTCATTAAAAAATTTAACACTGTATACTTTAAACTCTTTTATATCGTTTCTTAAACGCATGCGTTTAAAAGGCATCAAATTTAGGGAACAAGAATTGAATATCAACAAAATTGAAAAACTAAACTTAAAAATGAAGAAAACTACTTTAGCAGCATTTCTAATTTTAATGGCTGCCGCCGTCAATGCCCAATCCTATATTGGCTACCATAGCGACAACTACAACGGGGTTCACGGACTACTATACAATCCGGCCAACATAGCGGATTCCAGATTTAAAACCGACATAAACCTTATTGGCGCCAGTGCCATCCTTGGCAACGACTACTACGGGGTTAAATTTGGCGATATCTTTGATGAAAACTTTGATATTGACGATGACGGTATCAAATCGCCCAAAAATTCAAACAATGCCTATGGCAACGCCGATATACTTGGTCCGTCTTTTATGTTTAACGTTAGCCCCCGAAGCTCACTGGCTGTTTTTACAAGGGCAAGGGTATTTTTTAATGCCAACGACATAAATGGAGAAACCTATGAGAACATTTCGGACGAGTTTGACGAGAATGTAGATTTTAATGTAAACGAAGGCGATTATGAACTTAGTAGTCACGCTTGGGCCGAAACGGGGATTACCTTTGCTACCGTTCTTTTGAACAAGGATCAGCACTTCATTAAAGGAGGTCTTACCCTAAAATACCTAATGGGGTATGGCAACGCCTATTCTAGCGGAAAAAACATTACTATAGATTACGACGCCGACGGTTCCGGAACAACAGGTAGTATAGAATCTACTGGGGAAATATCCTATGGAAACAGCTCCAATATAACCAATGATTTTGAGGACTATGAGTTTGAAAAGAGTGCAGATGGCTTTGGTGCCGATCTGGGCTTTGTATACGAGTGGCGTCCTAATTATGCGGATTATACCACTACCGATGCTGATGGAAACACTTACGCCCCAAAGGATATTAACAAATACAAACTAAAGTTTGGCCTATCATTAACCGACTTGGGTAGTCTGAACTATAAAAACGGTTCTGAGGAAGCTTATGACATAACCAACTCTATAAACCAGGACGATTTTGAAAACGAAGAGGGTTTTGAGGACAAGCTAAACAACTTGTACACACAGATCAGATCTGGCAACTCGGCCAAGGCAGTATTGCCAACGGCCTTGCATTTTAATGCGGATTGGAATATTAACAATCATTTTTATGCCAACCTAAACACAGACCTTTCACTAACTTCCAAAAGTAAGACCAACACCAACAGCATAGCCAACATTGTTTCTCTTACCCCAAGGTTCGAAAGCAAATGGTTTAGTTTCTATTCCCCAATCAGCTACATTGAAAACATAGGTGTACAATGGGGCGCAGGCCTTAGGGCCGGACCGTTATATATAGGTTCAGGATCCATTATTACGGTATTGACCAGTGACGAATCCAAAGGGGCGGATGTCTATGCCGGATTAAAAATCCCCATTTACCAAAACAGGCCCAAAGACAAGGATGGTGATGGTGTTATGGACAAGGTAGATGCCTGCCCAGATGTTGTGGGCCCTGTCGAAAACAATGGCTGTCCATGGCCCGACACCGATGGGGATCAGGTTTTGGACAAGGACGATAATTGCCCTGAGGAAGCCGGTGTAATAGAAAACAAAGGATGTCCTTGGGAAGACACGGACAACGACAGTATCCTGGACAAAGATGACAACTGCCCTGAAGAAGCCGGAGCGATAGAAAACAATGGCTGCCCCTGGCCCGATACAGATGGTGACGGAGTCTTGGACAAGGACGACGATTGTGTGGAGATCGTGGGCACAGTAGCCAACAACGGCTGCCCTGAGGTAACCATAGAGGTTCAAAAAACACTGAACGAATATGCCAAGACCATTTTGTTCAATTTTGGAAAGTCCACTATACAAACTGCTTCCACCAATGTATTGGTAGACATCATTGGTATACTTAACGAATATCCCAATGCCAAATTTACAGTTGAAGGGCATACAGACAGTATAGGCAGTGTATCTGCAAACCAGAAACTTTCCGAAGCAAGAGCCCTGGCCGTAAAGAACTTCCTAATAGAAAAAGGAATAGACGCCAATAGGTTAACGTCCATTGGCTACGGGGAAAGCAAACCAATTGCCACCAATATGTACAAAGATGGTCGCGCCCAAAATAGAAGGGTAGAGATCAACTTAGTGAAGTAAACTTTCTAAGTTCTGGATAACAAAGGAGACTGCCCAAAAAGCAGTCTCTTTTGTTTACTTAAATTTTATTTAATTCTTAGGGCAAAGGGCATTCTAGCCTGAACCCCTTTGTTTTCCATGGCTGTTTTAATCTCTTTTAAAATGGTATAGGCCTCAAAGCCAATCTCTTCCTGAATAATGGCCTGTTTACTCTTGGCGCTAGCGCCTCCCAAATCTTCCATCAGCTGCTCAAAATCTGACTTATACTTGGGCAATTTTTTAATGCCGTAATTCTCTAATCCCGCCAAATTAGCTGCCTCGGCGATGGCGTCATCCAGGCCTCCCAATTCATCTACCAAGCCCAAACGTTTGGCATCCACCCCACTCCATACCCTACCTTGGGCAAGACTATCGGCCTGGGCTATGGTTATGTCCCTTCCTTGGGCCACCCTATCCAAAAAGATACGATAAGTCTCCTCTATTCCTTCCTTTACATTACTTCTAAAGTTATCCTTCATAGGTTCAAACAGCGAATATTCCACGGCATTTTCGTTGGTCCCCACCTGCTCGGCATTGATCCCTATATTTTCTGCCAACTGGCTAATATTGGGAATGGTACCAAAAACCCCAATTGACCCGGTTATAGTAGTAGGTTCTGCAAATATCTTATCGGCTCCCGCCGCTATGTAGTAGCCTCCCGAAGCGGCCACATCGCCCATGGAAACAACCACTGGCTTAGTCTTTTTTGTAATTTCTATTTCACGCCAAATAATATCCGAAGTCAAGGCACTGCCCCCTGGGGAATTCACCCTGACCACAATAGCCTTTACGTCCTCATCCTGCCTCGCTCTTTTTAGGGCATTGTTAATTATTCCCTGTCCAATGATATTGGGGCCACCCTCACCGTACCATATTTCACCCTGAGCGTAGATTATGGCAATCTTATCGCTTCCACTATAGATCTTCTTTCTTTTCGAGGTCCCTATATAATCTAAAATAGGCACATAGTTTATATCCTGATCCTGCTCTACCCCCAGGGTTTCCTTTATCAAGGCTTCGTATTCATCAAAATAAAGGGCATCATCCACTAACCCGGACATGGTTGCATATTTGCTGGTCCTAGTACCCAAGGTATCTGCTATTTGGTTCAAGTTATCAACAGAAATATCCCTGCTTTTGGAAATGTCGCCGAGCATGGATCCCCATAAATTGTCTAACAATTCCTTTATCTGTACCCTATTGGCATCACTCATTTCATTGGCCAAAAACGGTTCTACGGCACTCTTATATTTACCGTGACGTATTACCTCCATCTTAATACCTGACTTCTCCTGTAGGTCCTTAAAGAAAAGCACTTCGGTAGAAAGTCCCTTAAAATCCAGAGCACCAACAGGATTAAGAAATACCTTATTGGCCACACTGGCCAGATAATAATCTTTTTGGGTATAATAATCCCCAAAGGCGTAAATAAATTTACCGCTTTCGGCAAAGTCCAACAAGGCTTCACGAATAGCTTGGGTTTGGGACAAACCAGCCATAAGAATATTATTCTTTAGACTTATCCCCTTTATTCTGTCATCCTCCTTAGCAATCCTAATGGCATGTAGAATATCGTCCAATCCTTGATTAACATTAAAAAGTCCGGCAAAGGGGTTGGAATCATCCATTCCCACATAATCTTGGATAGGCGTTTGCAACTGCAGCTCCAAAACAGTATTATCCTTCACTACTACAGTATCCTCCCCGGTTCCGATCAGGGCGGCCAAGACGAGGAACATGACAAACATGATCCCAAAGGCAATTAGACAACCAATAATTGCTGCCAATAAATTTCTTAAAAATTTCATTCCAATTACATATTACTTATAACTCACAAAGATAAGGATTGTCCAAGTCATGAACTCGTAAATATTTATTAATATACTGTCCTTCACAGGCCATTAAAAGGAAGAACAGGACTTCTCCCTGCAAAACAGCTTACTGTTAAGCTGTACTACGAGCCAAACTGGAGGTGATATTTATTAGCCAGTGTTTTCAGTTTTTCCTTTATGAAATTGGATTCTTTTATTTACTTTGCCCGCTCTTATGAATAAGACGGTAACCACATATCTTTCCCTAGGAAGCAATCTTGGGGACAAACTTAACCACCTACAGGAGGTTGTATTTTTAATACAATCCAAAATTGGAGGGGTGGAGAAGATATCACATATCTATGAAACCCCGGCCTGGGGATTTGATGGCGAGGATTTTTACAATGCATGTATAGCAGTAAAAACATCCTTTTCACCTGAGGCCCTATTAGAAAAACTGCTGGAGCTGGAAACAACTTTGGGCCGGGAACGCAAGACTTCTAAAGGTTATGCCTCCCGTACAGTGGATATTGATATTTTGTATTATGATAAGGAAGTACTGAATACCGATACGCTTACCGTACCCCATCCACATTTACAATTGCGGAGATTTGTTCTAAGGCCCTTGGCAGACATAGCTCCACAGTTCTATCACCCAATCCTAAACAAAGACACGAGAAATCTGCTACAAGAATGCAAGGACACTAGCGTTATTACGCGCACCAAGCATAAATTGTACGCTACAAGGCTACAACTCTTTTCCCAATTACATTATATAGCCATAGAAGGAAATATAGGTGCAGGAAAGACAACCTTGGCCCATAAAATAGGGCAGGATTTTAACGCAAAATTGGTTTTGGAACGCTTTGCGGATAACCCCTTCCTACCAAAGTTTTATGAAGACAAAAACCGCTATGCCTTTCCTTTGGAAATGTCCTTTTTGGCTGATAGATACCAGCAATTTATGGACGACACCTCACAATTTGACCTTTTCAAGAATTTTATGGTGAGTGATTACGATATCAACAAATCCTTGATATTTGCCAAGGTAACCTTGCAGGAAGACGAATTTAGATTATATCGAAAGCTTTTTGACCTTATGTACAAAGAGGTAAAAAAACCAAAAATGTATGTCTACCTATACCAAAACACGGAGCGTTTACTGCAAAACATAAAGAAAAGGGGAAGAAGTTACGAGCAGAACATAGAAACCAAATACCTTGAAAATATTAACAAGGGGTATCTGGATTACATTAAGAGTTTCCCCCAACAAAACAACCTGGTGTTGGATATTAGCGAACTGGATTTTGTGGCCAGCAGTGACGATTATGAAGTAATATTGCACAAGATACAAGAGTTTGCCGTTGGGCTTTCATTTTAAGATAATTTTCACATTTAATTTGCACAGAACAAATCATTTTATTTACTTGCGTATGCAATAAAGTCCTTTTGAGTTATATCTAGAATTAGAAATTACACACAAAGGACTTTATAGTTTCAACTAACTAACTCAAACTATATTTGCTAAACCCAACCACAACGGTTGGGTTTATTCATTGAAGTACCCTGCCCGCAATTTAGGATTGCATTTTGGCCCATAGATCCCATACTACCACCCCTACGCTTACCGAAATATTCAGGGAGTGCTTGGTACCGTATTGGGGAATTTCCAAAACTCCATCGCTTAGGGACACTACGTTTTGTGAAACCCCTTTTACCTCATTGCCAAAGACCAGGGCGTATTTTGCATTTGATTCTATCTGAAAATCGTTTAACATATGGGCATTTTCGGCCTGCTCAACAGACAGGGCAGTATAGCCAGATTCCTTTAGTTCTTTTAACAATTGTACTGTATCCTCCCTATACTCCCACTCTACACTATCTGTAGCGCCCAAAGCCGTCTTATGAATATCTTTATGCGGAGGGGTCGCTGTTATACCACACAAAAAGATGCGCTCTATTAAAAAGGCATCTGCCGTCCTAAATACAGACCCTATATTATTTAAGCTTCGTACGTTGTCCAGTACTATACAAATAGGCGTTTTATCTACCTCCTTAAACTCCTCCACATTAAGCCTACCCAATTCACTATTCTCCAATTTACGCATTTGATACTAATTAAATTTCTATTTCCAAAACAGTTACAAAGCCCTTCAAAATAAGGCCAGAGACACATAAAGTTATCCCCAAAATATCAACAATACTGTACTTTCCAGTAGATAAACCTTACTTTCGTTGTTTTACAAAGGATTGCAAAAATAAGTTAATATAATCGCTTTTGGCTGACAAAGGAAAAACAAAAAAGGTAACCCCTTTAATGAAACAGTACAATACCATTAAGGTGAAATATCCTGATGCCTTGTTATTGTTCCGTGTTGGGGATTTTTATGAAACCTTCGGAGAGGATGCCGTTAAGACCTCCAAGATCTTAGGTATTATCCTAACCCATCGTAACAATGGGGGTGACCAAACGGAGTTGGCCGGTTTTCCGCACCATTCCTTAAACACTTATTTACCAAAGTTGGTAAAAGCCGGGCAACGAGTGGCCATATGCGATCAGCTAGAGGACCCCAAACAAACCAAAACCATTGTAAAGCGAGGCGTTACAGAATTGGTAACCCCTGGGGTTGCCATGAATGACGATATTCTGTCTGCCAAGACCAACAATTTTTTATGTGCCGTCCATTTTGGACGCAAAAGACTGGGCATTTCCTTTGTTGATATTTCAACCGGGGAATTTCTTACTTCCGAAGGCAATGAGGAACAGATTGATAAATTGCTCCAAAACTTCTCCCCTAACGAAGTGCTGGTATCCAAAACCCAAAAAAAGGAGTTTTTGAGGGTTTTTGGCCAAAACTACCACACTTTCTTCACCGAAGATTGGATATTTCAGGATGACTATGCCCTAGAGACGCTTACCGGTCATTTTAAGACCAAAAGCCTCAAAGGGTTTGGAGTAGACCATTTAAGCTACGGAATTGTAGCCTCAGGGGTGGTATTGCATTACCTTTCGGATACCCAGCACCGGCAATTACAGCACATTAATACGTTACAGCGCATAGCCGAAGAAGAATACATCTGGATGGATAGGTTTACCATAAGAAACCTGGAACTGTACCACAGCGCCAATCAAAATGCCGTTACGCTATTGGATGTAATAGACAAGACCATTTCACCTATGGGCGGGAGGATGCTAAAAAGGTGGCTGGCCCTTCCGTTGAAAAACATAGAAAAGATAAAAAGAAGGCATGAGGTCATTTCCCATTTATCCCAGAATAAACAGGTACTGCAAAAATTACAGCACAATATAAAAATGATGGGGGATCTGGAGCGATTGATCTCCAAGGTAGCCACTGGAAAGATCAATCCCAAAGAGGTAGTACAGCTTAAAAATTCCCTGGAAGCATCGTTCCCATTAAGCAGATTGCCATAAAAAGCAAGAATGAGGCCCTTAACCTTATCGGGGACCAACTGCATACCTGCGACATGCTCCGTACCAAGATCAAGGAGATGCTCTGCGAAGAGGCCCCTGTAAACATTCTAAAGGGCAAAACAATTGCCGATGGTTATTCCAAGGAACTGGATGAACTACGCAAGCTTGCCTTTTCTGGAAAGGATTATTTGGATAAAATGCTGGAGCGTGAAATGCAACGTACAGGGATCAGCTCCCTAAAGATTGCTTCCAACAACGTTTTTGGCTATTATATAGAGGTTAGAAACACCCATAGGGACAAGGTTCCGGAAGAATGGATACGAAAGCAGACCTTGGTGAATGCAGAGCGCTATATTACCGAAGAGCTTAAGGAGTACGAATCCAAAATATTGGGTGCCGAGGAGCGCATTCTAATCTTGGAGCAGCAGCTCTTCTCCCAATTGGTGGTTTGGATGCAGGAGTATATAGCCCCTGTCCAAAACAACGCCAATCAAATAGCACAACTAGACTGCTTATGCGGTTTTACCCAACTGGCAGAGGACAACAATTATATTTCCCCAGACCTGGATGATTCCACAGAAATTTCGATTATAGGAGGCAGGCATCCCGTAATAGAAAAACAATTGCCACTGGGGGAAGCATATATAGCCAATGACGTTACCCTAAACAGGGACGAGCAACAGATCATTATGATCACTGGACCCAACATGAGTGGTAAGTCGGCCATCTTACGACAAACCGCTTTGATTGTACTCCTGGCCCAGATGGGCAGTTTTGTTCCGGCAAGCTCGGCCAAAATAGGTTATGTAGACAAAATATTTACCCGTGTAGGCGCCAGTGATAATATTTCCATGGGCGAGTCTACCTTTATGGTGGAGATGAACGAAACAGCCTCTATCCTCAATAACCTTTCGGACAGGAGTTTGGTGTTATTGGATGAAATTGGCAGAGGCACCAGCACCTATGACGGTATATCCATTGCCTGGGCCATATCCGAATACCTGCATGAGCACCCCGCCAAGGCCAAGACCCTGTTTGCCACACATTACCATGAACTAAATGAGATGACCAGCACTTTTGAGCGCATTAAGAACTTTAATGTTTCGGTCAAGGAGCTTAAGGACAATGTACTTTTTTTACGAAAATTGACCCCGGGGGGCAGTGAGCATAGTTTTGGTATACATGTAGCCAAAATGGCGGGTATGCCACAACAGGTAATACACAAGGCGAACAAAATTTTAAAAAAATTGGAAAAATCGCATTCCAGTGAAGAGTTGTCCGATAAATTGCAATTGGTGCAAAACGAAATGCAACTCAGTTTTTTTAATTTGGACGACCCCCTATTGGAACAGCTCAAGGAAGATATCATACATCTGGACATCAACACCTTAACCCCCGTAGAAGCATTAATGAAACTTAACGAAATAAAGCGATTGCTCTCTAAAAAGAAAAATGCCTAGGATTACCCCTACGGCAAATGAAGCCTAAAATGTATCGCCTAAAATATTCACTATGCGTACATTAGAATTATTTTGATTCTTTTTAGAAAAAAGTTCTTTGCTTTTTATAGAATTATATTAAATTTGCTCCCGCATCTGAAAAGGATGTTATGTTCATTAATTTTAATGCGAAAATAGCTCAGTTGGTAGAGCGCCACCTTGCCAAGGTGGAGGTCGCGG
>CAXAVP010000090.1:0-15560 GCA_963972175.1 uncultured Arenibacter sp. | reverse complement strand
CTTGTGGATCTAGAGAAGTATACGAAAAAATATGTGAGGCTTTCCGTCCTGTAGTTAAAGAACATATTGCCGTTTATGGAGAGTTTAACGACCAACGTTTAACCGGTAACCATGAAACAGCTTCTATAGACGACTTTAGTTATGGTATTTCTGACAGGGGTGCTTCTATCAGAATTCCGATCATTACAGTACAAAAAGGCTGGAAAGGTTGGTTGGAAGACAGAAGACCAGCTTCTAACGGTGACCCATACAAAATTGCCGGTAGAATTATCAAAACCGTTAAGTCGGCAAATGTATAAGCAGATATTTAAAAAGTAGATAAAAATAATTGTTGATTATTTTTACTGACCGTTCCTTTTTTAATTAAAAGGGGCGGTTTTTTTTGTGATGACCCCAAATAGGGTTGCAATAAACCATTACACAGACATTGATTCATATTAAACCAATGTCTATACCCCTAAATGCGCTTTACCAATGGATATACCGTATAGAACAACTTAAATAAAATAGCCGCCGATCAGAGCCAGGGAAACCTTTTTGATCAAATATCCCTATAGCCCCCTGAATCCAATGGCTACCCTTTAATTTTTCTACATCGAATACATCCCCTTAAACAACCTACAGAAAATTGGATGACGCATTTATTTCAACACCGGAAGGATCCAAGGCACAATTCATCACACAAAACCTACGGCTTTTATCATTCTCAATTCCAAGCGAATTGGCATGTCCAAAATCAAGGATACTAAGTGATGGTAAAATACACAAAGGAAACATAGATACCAAGCAGAACAACCCCGTCTCTCCAACCAAGACGAAGCCCCTTTGGCAAAAACACCAATGGCAGGATCAAAAAGGACACGCCCAGCATCCAAAAAATATCACTGGTCAACAAACCTTGGTCCAACACTTTTATAGGGGTCACCATAGCGGTAATACCTAAAACGGCCAAGAGGTTAAAGATATTGGAGCCAATTAAGTTTCCAAGAGAAATAGCTTTCTCTTTTTTTAGAACAGCAATAATTGAAGCTGCCAATTCTGGTATACTGGTCCCAATAGAAACTACTGTAACGGCAATTACCCTCTCGCTTACACCATAGAAAGTCGCCAATCCTACCGCTCCTTTTATCAATAACTCTGACCCACCCCACAGGGACAGCCCTCCTATTCCCAGATAAAGAACAGTTTTGTACAATGGCAGGGGCACATCATCTTCGGGCATTTCATCAACCACGGCAGATTTTTGAAAGCGCAAGAGATACACCAAGAAAAAGAATAGCACCAACACCATAATAAACCCTTCATATCGTTGAATCTCCCCATCAAAATAAATAAATCCAAAAAACAGCAGGGAGGCCAACATCATAACGGGCCAGTCCGTAGTATAGAACCCGGTCCTTACATTTATACTACCCAAAATAATGGTAATGGCCAACACCAGTCCCAAGTTGGCTATGTTGGACCCTACTACATTGCCAAGGGCCAAATCAGGAAAACCCTCCAAGGCGGCATTGACACTCACAATCAACTCTGGAGCCGACGTAGCAAAGGATACCACCGTCATCCCTATAACAATTTTGGGAATGCTTAACCTCAACGATAAGGCAACAGCTGCCTTTAGAAGCCAATTACCTCCAACAATCAACAAAACAAGTCCAAGAACAATAAAAAGTATATCCAACATCAATTAGTTTTCCGACAAATATAACCAAGAATCGGACTTTTTTCATCCTTATTCCCAACTGCAAAAAAATAGAACTTAAAATATGTCTCTAAAGACCAAGATCCCCATAAAAAGCATATGGTTAACACAATTCAGCATAATGATCAAAATTAAACTTTACCTGAACAACGACTATTACAAGAAGAAAATCCTTTCTAAACTGCACGAAAAACCAAGCCTAACAGCTCCAGTAAAAATAGAGTCCTGCCCTAATGGTATATATTATTAAATTGTATCTTTGGGCGCATGAATTTAGAAATTACCAAGGCACTTAAGGCGCTATTGAGCGAACCACAAAAAATAGTTATTATACCGCACAAGAATCCAGATGGGGACGCCATAGGCTCCACATTGGGACTATGGCACTATTTAAGAAGTATTGGCCAGGAGGCCCAAATAATTGTTCCCAACGATTTTCCAAAATTTCTAAAATGGATGCCGTCCAGCGAACAAATCATAAATTTTGAATGGGATACAACCAAGGCAAAAGCGCTTATAAAGCAAGCTACCGTAATCTTTACATTAGATTTTAATCACCTAGGGCGCATTGGACAACTAAAGCCTTTATTGGAAGAAGCCGAAGCTAAATTTGTTATGATAGACCACCATCAGGAACCTGCTGATTATTCAGAAATCACTTACTCGGACGTAAGCATGAGTTCTACCTGTGAAATGGTATACAATGTCATAGAGAGCCTAGAGGGCACGGATCACATTACACCTGATCTTGCCATTTCACTATACACCGGGATCATGACCGACACCGGCTCTTTTAAGTATGCCTCCACCACTAGCCGCACCCATAAGGTGGTAGCACAATTAATTGAAAAAGGAGCAAAAAATACCAAGGCCCACAATAAAGTTTACGACACCAACACCCCCAGTAGACTACATCTATTGGGCTGTGCACTAAAGAACATGGTAATCATGGAGGATTTTGCTACGGCCTATATCACCTTATCACAAGAGGAGTTGGACACCTACCAATACAAAAAAGGGGATACGGAAGGGTTTGTAAATTACGGTCTTACCTTGGACGGAATTATTTTCGCCGTCA
The DNA here is from genome assembly GCA_963972175.1 of uncultured Arenibacter sp. Taxonomy (GTDB): domain Bacteria; phylum Bacteroidota; class Bacteroidia; order Flavobacteriales; family Flavobacteriaceae; genus Arenibacter. The sequence continues at coordinate 12,780 of CAXAVP010000090.1, read as the reverse complement.
TTTTTATAGAAAACAAGGAAGAAGGCATCATTAAAATTTCCTTTAGATCGGAGGGGGATTTTTCTGTCAATGAATTTGCCCGCGCCCATTTTAACGGAGGCGGACATACCAATGCGGCAGGAGGCAGAAGTGAACTCCCCATGGAAGAAACAGTAGCAATGTTCAAAGCATTGTTAGCAAATTATAAAGACCACTTAAAAGCATGAAACAACTTTTATTCTTTACCCTAAGTGTTGTTCTAATAGGTTGTGGCGAACCACAACCGAGAAGACCAATAGAGGTAAAAACAGGAAGTGTTCTAAAGAAATCCGTGGAACGCAACAAAGAGCTCTTGGCCCTGGAAGAACAGCAGATGTTGAACATTATTCAAAAAGACTCCCTTAATAAGTATTTCCACAGTGGCGGTGGCTCATGGTACCATTATGTAAAACGGAACGAGGAAGCCGATTATCATCCACAAACCGATGACTTGGTAACCCTACAGTACAACATAATGACTTTCAACAACGACACTATTTATTCTAAGGAAGATATTGGTATTTTAACCTACAAGGTAGACAAACAAAATCTCTTTCCCGGTTTGCGCAACAGTGTAAAACTCCTAAAAGAGAATGAAACCGCTACCTTTTTGTTTCCTTCTTCCTTGGCATATGGCTATCATGGCGATGATGATAAAATAGGAATCAATGTCCCCATTAAATCAACTATTACCTTATTAAAGATCGATAAACAACAAGAAAACAATCAAAATTAAACTTAAGTACAATGAAGAAAATTTATGTATTATTCGCTGTCATATCAATAGCTTTTACTAGCTGCAAGTCTGGCAAACATGCCGATTTGGGCGATGGCATTTTCGCAGATATCAATACCACCAAAGGAGATATCGTTTTAAAACTGGAGTACAAAAAAACACCTTTGACCGTAGCCAATTTTGTCTCTCTAGCGGAAGGTGAAAACCCCTTTGTAACCGACAGCCTAAAAGATAAAAAATACTATGATGGCATAATCTTCCATAGGGTCATTAAAGATTTTATGATTCAAGGAGGAGACCCCACGGGTACAGGAAGTGGTAACCCCGGATACAAATTCAAGGATGAATTCCACGACTCCCTTACCCACCATAAAGCTGGTATTTTGTCCATGGCCAATGCCGGACCTACCACCAATGGAAGCCAATTTTTTATTACCCACAAGGAAACTCCTTTTCTAAACGGAAGACACACCGTTTTTGGAGAAGTAGTACTTGGAATGGACGTGGTGGACAGCATAGCCAATGTTGAAACGGCAGAGGGCGATAGACCTATTGAGGACGTGGTAATGAACAAGGTAGACATCATAAGAAATGGAAAAGAGGCCAGGAAATTTGATGCGGTTCAGATTATGAGTGATTATTTTGCCGAGGAAGAAGAACGCACCAAGGCTATGGAGAAAATGAAAACGGATTTTGTTTCGGAAATTTCCGCACAAGAAGAGACCGCCACAGAGCTTCCTTCAGGCCTTAAAATCCTTCGCCTAAAAGAAGGTGAAGGAGAGCAACCCAAGGTTGGCCAAAAGGTAAATGTACTTTACGCCGGATATTTATCCGATGGATCCCTTTTTGATAGCAATTATGAAGATATTGCCAAGAAATACGGAGCGTACAACGAAGCCAGAAAACAAGGGCGCGGCTACGAAGCTGTCCCCATGGACTACAGTCCAGAAGCAAGAATCATCCCTGGCTTTAAAGAAGGCCTTATGGAGATGAAGGTGGGTGACCAGGTACGTTTGTTTATTCCGTCGCATTTGGGCTATGGAGAATCGGGATATGGTCCAATTCCTCCCAACTCAAAACTAATCTTCGATTTGGAAATTACGGGTATAGCCCAATAGTCTGGCTTATTGCCCAATAGACATAATAGCAACCGTCCCCTATAGACCATCTGTTAAACAGAGCCTTTTGGGGACGGTTTTTTTAGGTGTTGCGGATAACTTATCCTCTCTCTATATTATTCATTGGTCCTAGGCAAGAATACAAACTTTCATTACGGAGTTACCATAAGTCCAAATCAAGAACAGCTACAAGCATTTTACCAATTCTGTGATTTAAGCTGTAAGGTAGCTTTTAGAATATCTTTCTGGGAAATTTGCCCCACTAGTTTACCGTTTTCCACAATGGGAAAACGCCTTCTTTTTTCGCTCAAAAACTTATTGGCAGCATCAAAGATATTCATATTGCCGTCAATAGTCTCAACGTTCTTTATCATATGCCCCTCCACGTTCAAATTTGAACTTGGTAGATTGTGATACCTATTTTCACTTATGTGCTTAATACAATCGCCCTCAGAGATAATCCCTACCAGTTCATTGTTATTGTTCACTACGGGACCACCAGAAATCTTGTATTTTATTAAGGCTACGATAACTTCCTCTACAGATTGTTCCGGTTTAAAAGTAATTAGTTTTTTGGTCATATAATCCTTAACCCTTAGAGGTGGTTCCTCACCGGATTGTTTGACCCTTGGTCCCTGAAAACTCTTGATTCCCATAGCACATTGATTTTATCCCTTCTTTAAAGATAAGAAAATTTAACGCTATTCCCAAAAAAAGATCGCAGGTCACAAAAGCCATAAAACACCGTTCAAAAGCCCTATAGCCTGCAATAAGAACGCATTGCAAGCTAGGGCAACAGTACATTCACAGCGAGCGACTTAGCCCTTGGTCGGTGTTTCTTCCAGTACCCTTAAAATAAATTTCCAAAACTTTTGCAATGATGATATGCTGGCGCGCTCATCGGGGGAATGGGCGCCCTTAATGGTGGGACCAAAACTTATCATGTCTACCTCTGGGTAATTCTGCCCAAGAATACCACATTCCAAACCAGCATGACAGGCTACTACATTTGGCTGTTCTTTAAACAGCTCAACATACTTGGCATTTAAAAGCTTAAGTACCTCAGAATCTGGATTGGGCTGCCACCCAGGGTAATCCCCACTTAAGGTAACCTCATAATCAGCCTCTTCAAAATTCTCCTTAAGCTTATTGGCCAGTTCATTTTTTCCAGCTTCTACCGATGACCTAGTGAGACAGGCTATTTTTATGGATCCATTTTTCACTTCTACCCTTGCAATATTGTTAGAGGTCTCTACCAAATCCTCCATGGCCTTACTCATGGCATACACCCCGTTGTGAGCCTTTTTAATGGACCATAACAGTGCATTTTGGGCATCGGCCTCCATTAGCGAAACCGGAACAGATAAGGGTATGACCTCTATGCTTAGTTTAGGCTCCGTAGCACTATGATCTGCCTTTAAATCTTTAGACCACGTCTGGAACAGTTCCATAAATTTATCAGACTCCGTACTCTTTAGTGCCACCAAGGCAACACTTTCCCTCGGGATGGCATTTCTTAATCCACCTCCCTCTATCTCTATAACTCCAAGATTAAGTTGCTCCTGCCCTAGCAGCAACAACTTATTCATAATCTTATTGGCATTGCCAAGACCCTTATGAATATCCATTCCGCTATGTCCTCCAGACAATCCCTTTACAGCAATTTGGTAGGTGGTATATCCTGTATCATGGGCAACCTGACTGTAGGCACCCCTGGCAGTTATATCTACCCCCCCTGCGCAACCTATATCAATTTCATCATCTTCCTCAGTATCCAGGTTCAAAAGAATTTCACCTTGCAGCAATCCGCCTTGTAGCCCTTTTGCACCCGTCATGCCAGTTTCTTCATCTATGGTAAACAATGCTTCCAATGGGGGATGCGGTATCCCTGTGCTCTCCAACAGTGCCATTATGGTTGCCACACCAAGGCCATTGTCTGCTCCCAATGTGGTTCCCTTTGCCCTTACCCAATCCCCATCAACAAACATTTCTATACCCTGGGTACTAAAATCAAAAACAGTATCCGCGTTTTTTTGATGCACCATATCCAAATGGGACTGTAGAATTACGGTCTTTCTATTTTCCATTCCCTTGGTTGCAGGTTTTTTAATAATTACATTACCAACCAAATCCTTGGAGACCTCCAGGCCTAACCCTCTTCCAAAGTCCAACATAAATTGTATAACCTTTTCCTCATGCTTTGAAGGTCTTGGTACTGCGTTTAAATCTGCAAATTTGCTCCAAATTTCCTTGGGTTCTAAATCCCTTATTTCCTCGTTCATATATTTACTTTAAGGTTCAAAAATACAGATAGAAAAATAACCTTGCTAGATTATTGATTATTTTTGGCTGGATGAACAACAAATTAAAAAATGTCATAGCACTTTCATTGCTTCCACAAATAATAGTGGTTAAATGGCTCGGAAGTTATCCAGAATTAATTGAAACCTATTACAGCAAGGGGATTTATCCGTTTATTTCCGGTATCTGGCGTTCCGCTTTAGGTTGGGTGCCATTTTCTGTAGGAGATATCATCTACGGCCTGTTAATAATTTTAGCTATAAGGTATTTAATAGTATATAGACAAGACATTAAACAAAAACCTCTAGGTTTTCTAAGGGATATTGTAATGGTCTTATCTGTTGCCTATTGTACATTTAATCTAATGTGGGGACTAAACTATTACCGTGAGCCCCTAGCCAAAACCTTGGAAATAAAGGGGTCACAAAATGAGCAAGACTTAGTAAAACTTGTAGGCCAACTTGTTCAAAAAACCAACGAAACCCATTTTAAAATCACTCAAGACAGCAGCCAAATAGTTGAAGTCCCTTATACAAAAAAAGAAATATTGGACCGTACAATTGACGGCTATGCATCACTTGAAAAACAGTTCCCGTTGTTTAGTTATAAGCGACCAAGTCTAAAAAAATCCCTTTTTAGCACAGCCCTCACCTATATGGGGTATGGCGGATATTTAAACCCTTTTACCAATGAGGCCCAAGCCAATAGCCGACTTCCCAAGTTTAGATTCCCGGTCATATGCGGGCATGAAATAGGACATCAATTAGGGTTTTCTGCCGAAAATGAAACCAATTTCATAGGATACCTGGTTACCGTAAATAATGAGGATATTTATTTCAAATACTCCGCCTATGCCTATGCCCTTAGCTACTGCCTTAATGAACTGGCTAGACGGGATAAGACCGTTTTTAGGGAAGAATACAATAAACTTAATCCCGGCGTACAAAAAAATTACAAGGAAGTGGCCAATTTCTGGGAGGCCCATGCAAACCCCATGGAACCTATTTTTAAAGCTATATTCAATTCCTTCTTAAAGGCCAATAACCAGAAAGAGGGAATAAAAAGCTACAATGCCGTGGTATCATTATTGATAAACTACTACCAAAAAAATCCGCTATAAATAAGGATCCCTCAAAATGAGCAAGCATAAATAAATTATCCCAAATATAGCGGCAGCACAATTATGCGCATAGCATAAATACCCGTACAGGCTCAAAAAAAACTGTGCCTCGTGGGTATTAATTTTTGGAAATACTATTTTTAGGCCCTATTTAAGAACCAACATTTTTAAAATCTATGAGAATACCATTTTTACTACTCCTCACATTTCTGTGCTGTATATCATCAGGTGCACAGGAATACTTCCCAAAAAACGACGGAGTAAAAGCAGAAAACAACAATTATACGGCATTTATAAATGCAAAAATCTACGTAAGCCCATCAGAAATATTGGATGGGGGAACTTTACTCATTCAAAATGGAAAGGTGGTAAATACGGGCAAATCCTTATCACTCCCAAAAAATACCGTTGTAGTGGATCTAATCGGAAAAACCATATACCCCTCCTTCATCGACATTTATTCTGATTTTGGGGTAGAAAAGCCCAAGAAAACATCATCTTCCGGACGTTCTGCCCAATATGGCCCCTCAAGGGAAGGCTTTTATTGGAACGATCATATAATGCCCGAAAACAATGCCATTTCCAAGTTTAAATACGATGGCAAAAAAGCAAAGGAATTACGGGACCTAGGCTTTGGAGTCATCAACACCCATATACAGGACGGAATAGCCAGGGGCACCGGAGCATTAATTGCATTGAACGACAAGGGCCTGGATGCGGATAGGGTATTGGCCGACAAATCGGCACAGTACTTTTCATTGACCAAAAGTGTGGCAAAAAAACAGGCCTACCCTACATCCTTAATGGGGACATTGGCCCTGTTACGGCAAATGTATTATGATGCGGACTGGTATGCCAAAGGCAAAGTAGCCACCAAAGACCGTTCTTTGGAAGCTTTGAATGCCAACAAAAGCCTGGTCCAAATATTTGAGGCCCGTGATAAAGGCAATGTTTTAAGAGCTGATAAGATTGGCGATAAATTTAATATTGACTACACCATACTGGCCGGTGGAAATGAATATGAAAATGTGGCCGATATCAAAGCTACCAATGCTACCTTAGTTGTTCCCATTAATTTTCCAGACCCCTATGATGTTTCGGACCCCTATTTAGCAGAACATATTAGCTTGGAAGACATGCGATCTTGGAACCAAGCTCCTATAAACCCAAAAGTGCTGGAAGAAAACAACATTACTTTTGGCCTTACCCTACACGGGCTAAAAACCACCTCCTCCTTTAAGAAAAACTTGTCCAAGGCCATACAATATGGCCTGTCCAAAACAAAAGCTTTGGAGGCTCTCACCACCGTTCCCGCCCAAATCTTGGGCAAATCCAATTTAATTGGGTCCCTAAAAAGTGGTAGTCAGGCCAATTTCCTTATTACATCTGGCGATATTTTTGACAAGAAGACTGTACTGTACGAAAATTGGGTACAGGGAAAACAACACCTAGTTAAGGACAAAGACCTTACCGATATCCGTGGAGACTACGATTTAACGGCTGGGGATAAAACCTATCAACTATCCATTAAGGGGGAGCTTTACAAGCCAAAGTCAGAGATTAAGGAAGGGGAGGATAAATTGAGTTCCAAAATAAAATATGAGCACAATTGGATGAACCTTACATTTAATAACAAGGAGGGTGATAAAGTGTTCCGATTAACGGCCTTGGTACCGCATAGCCCAGACCAAATTAGTGGAAAACTCATACTCCCCAATGGCAGGGAAACTACCTTTAGCGCCATTAAGGCCAAGGCTTTCTCCAAAGAGGAAAAAAACGGAACGGACCATAAACCAGTTGTAGTACCCGTAACCTATCCCAATATTGGATATGGATACACCCAAGAACCTAAACAAGAAACCACTTTATTCAAAGATGCCACGGTATGGACCAGTGAGGAAGAGGGCATTTTAGAGCACACAGATGTACTTATAAAAAACGGTAAAATTGCGAAAATTGGGAAGAACCTAAGGGCTGCTGGCGCCTCTATCGTGAATGCCACAGGTAAACACCTTACCGCTGGAATAATAGATGAACACACCCACATTGCAGCTTTGTCAATCAATGAATCCGGTCAGAATTCTTCGGCCGAGGTAAAGATGGAGGATGTTGTAGACCCGGAACACATTGGAATTTATCGCAACCTTGCCGGTGGCGTTACTTCCGCCCAACTATTGCACGGTTCAGCCAATCCTATAGGTGGGCAATCGGCAATCCTTAAACTTAAATGGGGTGCCAATTCAGATGAACTGATCTACAAGAACTCTCCAAAATTTATAAAATTTGCTCTGGGAGAGAATGTAAAACAATCCAATTGGAACAGTTATAGCAGGTTTCCACAGACCAGGATGGGAGTAGAACAGACTTTTATAAACTATTTCCAACGTGCAAAGGAATATGACCTTAAGAAAAAAAATGGTGAAGAATACAGACATGATGAAGAGCTGGAGACCCTAGCAGAAATCATTAATGGAGAGCGCTTTATTAGCTGCCATTCCTATGTGCAGAGCGAAATTAATATGTTGATGAAAGTGGCCGAAAAATTCGATTTCAAGATCAATACCTTTACCCATATTTTAGAGGGTTACAAGGTGGCCGACAAAATGGCCGCCCATGGGGTGGGCGCATCCACCTTTAGCGATTGGTGGGCCTATAAATACGAAGTAAATGACGCTATTCCCTATAATGCCGCCATCATGCAGACCCAAGGCATTACCGTTGCCATCAACAGTGATGATGCAGAGATGTCCAGAAGGTTAAACCAAGAAGCAGCCAAGACAATTAAATACGGTGGCATGACAGAGCTGGAGGCATGGAAGATGGTTACCATTAACCCCGCTAAACTTTTGCATATAGATGAGAGGGTGGGCAGTATCAAAGAAGGAAAGGATGCCGACCTTGTCCTGTGGAGCGCCAACCCCCTATCAGTCTATGCCAAAGCAGAAAAAACCCTTATCGATGGAGCCGTTTATTTTGATCTTGAAAAAGACAAACAACAAAGGGAGGCCATAAAAAAAGAAAAGGCCCTTTTAATAAACCTTATGTTGCAAGAGAAAGATACAGGCAGCCCCACCCAAGAACCCAAGAAAAAAGAACAAGAACAACTGCACTGCGATAGTCTTTAAAATAAAGAAAAGATGAAAAACATATTATTTACCATAACAATTGCCCTTTTAACCATTTCATTAAAGGGTATTGCCCAGCAAACACCTGCTACGGCACAAAAGGAAGCCATTACCATTGAGGGTGCTGTGGCCCATTTAGGAAATGGAGAGGTCATAGAGAACTCCCTTATAATGTTCGAGGGTGGAAAAATTACCTTTGTAGGGGATGCTAAAACAAGAATCGCGAGGAAAGGCAGCCGTATAGATGCCAAAGGAAAACATCTTTACCCCGGTTTTATCACAACTTGTACCTCTCTAGGGCTGATAGAAGTAGATGCGATAAGAGCCTCCAATGACAAAGATGAGATTGGGAATATAATTCCGCATGTTAGAAGTTTAATTGCCTATAACGCCGAATCCAAGGTAGTAGAAAGTATGCGTCCCAACGGGGTACTTCTGGGACAAATATCCCCCAAGGGCGGCACTATTTCCGGAACCTCCTCTATTATGCAGTTCGATGCTTGGAATTGGGAAGATGCCGTAGTAAAAACCGACGACGGAATACACCTAAATTGGCCCGATAGTTTTAGAAGAGAGTACTCCTCAGCACGGCAAGACAGAAGACTTGTACCCAATAAGGAGTACCAAAATAAAATTGCGGAAATTGTCCACTTCTTTAACAATGCCGCTGCCTACGGAAACAGTGCGGCTACAAGTATTAATCCGGCATTTGAGGCTACACAGGGACTGTTCCAAGGAACCCAAAAGCTATATGTGTATGCCAATAGCGAAAAGGAAATTGTGGATGCCATTACCCATACCAAGAATTTGGGTGTTAAAAAAGTTGTTTTGGTTGGGGGATACCACGCCTATAAAGTAACCGATTTCTTAAAGCAACATCAAATACCGGTTTTAGTTAGCGCTCCACACAACTTGCCAGTCTCCGAAGATGACGACTACGACTTCCCCTTCAAGCTTCCCAAATTGCTTACAGAAGCCGGTCTATTGGTAGCCATACAGAACGTAAATGCCAAAAATTTTCAAAATAGAAACTTACCTTTTTATGCCGGACAACTTGTGCAGCAAGGACTTCCCAAAGAAAAGGCACTTCAACTAATTACAGAAAATCCTGCAAAAATCCTCGGAATAGATGAGAACTACGGAACCTTGGAAGTTGGCAAGAGTGCTACAATGTTTATTTCTGAAGGCGATGCATTGGACATGCGTACCAACCAATTGACCAAAGCCTTTATTGATGGTAGGGATATTTCCTTGGAGACCCACCAAACAGAATTATGGAAAAGATATATGGGGAAATACAATGGCAAATAACCCAATGTCCTTCATTTATGAAAAATAAAAAAGGGGGAGTAACATAATTGTCACTCCCCCTTATCTTATGCAATACTTACTCCTGAACCTTACCTTCTACATAAACAGCATTTTCAGGCTTTTTAAACAAACCAGGAGGTGCCGCCTGTTCACTAATCTCCACCTTTTCATATGTCACAGGTTTCCTTGGAGCTTTGATAGTTCGCCCTTCTGCACTGTACCAGGTTAATGCTGCAGGCAGCTTTAGTCCGTTTGTCTCCTTCCAATCGTGATATTTTATCCAATTCACCTTATTGGATCGTTCTCCACTACGGTAGCTCACTGTGTATCCCAACCATGCCATTTCATAAGTTTTGGGGTCGTAATGCAAAAAATATTCATCTTTATAAGATACACCAGTTCCTGATTGGAAACCAATGGCTATTCCGGGATACCGTACCCCCTCGTATTCCAAATCTTCCGTTTCGCCATAAACAATACCATTATCTCCCAATATAAACGGCATGGCAAAAAAATAAAATCGCAGATTATGATAAAAAACAGGGTCGCCCTTATACGCTTTGTCCGCATCCTGCAGCCATACCTTATCCCCGTCAAACCCCATGGAATATCCTGGTCCATCTATCCTATCCATTCTGGATTGAAGGTCTATGGCGTGTTGCTCTTCACCTAAATGAAAAACCAAGCTCTTTTTGCTCTTCCAGTTATTGAAACCGCCATGGTTTTCAAAAATTTTCACCAATGCTTCCGGATAGTCGGGCCTACTTACGGTTGCCTCTTGTTTGGCCCCAACCTCTTGTTGGACCGACTCCACTTTTTTGTTGTCCGATTTACAGGACAACACACTGGCTAAAACCAGTACCATAGCAATATATTTCATCATATATCTATTTAGTTTCCCCATTTGTCGAACAACTGTGTTTAACTTTACGATAATCTTTTACTTTTGCACCAATGAGCTATTTCAAAGCAATTACCAGTCCCCAAAATCCCATGGTGAAGAATATACTTTCCCTAAAGGAAAAATCAAGGGAGCGAAAAAAAAAGGGACTATTTGTTCTAGAGGGAAAAAAAGAACTACAACTGGCCCTTAAGGGGAAATACCAATTGGAGACCGTCCTTTATTACCCTGAATTAATTTCTATTGATGAAATTGAAGCACTTACTCAGAACACTTCACTTGCCCCCGAAATTATCAGCATTTCTAAAGAAGTTTACCAGAAAATAGCCTATCGCGGGACCACGGAAGGTATTGTGGCTTTGGGGAAAACCAAAGAACATAGTTTGGACACGCTGCAATTTAAGAATGATAATCCTCTAATTTTAGTAGCCGAAGCACCGGAAAAACCGGGGAACATTGGTGCTTTGTTACGTACCGCCGATGCGGCCGACCTAGATGGCGTCATAATTGCCAATGCAAGGGGAGACCTCTATAATCCTAACATCATTCGCAGTAGTGTTGGTTGCCTCTTCACCACTAAAATAGCGCTTGGATCCACAGCTGAAGTTATTGACTATTTAGAACAACATCGAATAGCGATCAATTGTGCTGCTTTAAATGCCTCCATATCCTACACCAAAGTAGATTTCACCAAGCCTACAGCCGTCGTTGTAGGCACCGAAGCAACAGGACTTTCCAATGAATGGCTACAAAACGCAAGCCAGAATATTATTATTCCCATGCACGGCCAAATAGATTCCATGAATGTTTCCGTATCCGCTGCAATACTTATCTTTGAAGCAAGAAGACAAAGAGGCTTTTAAAATTACACCTTAAACGGAGTTACCTCTAAATGATTATCCAAACAACCAATTACTTTTACAAATGAACAGTAGCTTCTTATTTTATATCCTGATTGCCATCCTATTGATCCAATTTACCATTGAAACTTTTTTGGAGTTCCTTAATGCAAAGCGCTACTCGGACGCAGTACCCAATGAATTAAGTGACGTGTTTGATGAGAAGGAATACCGAAAAGCACAGCAGTACAAAAAAACCAATTATCGTTTTGGGCTGGTCACCTCTATTTTTTCATTGACATTGACTTTGTCCTTCTTATTTTTCGGGGGCTTTGAATGGGTAGACCGTATCGCTAGGAATATCAGTGATTCCCCAATACTAAATGCCCTGTTATTTTTTGGGATCATCATGATAGGAAACGATATAGTAACCACACCCTTTTCATACTACCGAACCTTTGTAATTGAGGAAAAATTTGGCTTCAACAAAAGTACCAAAAAGTTATTCTGGATAGATAAGCTAAAAGGATGGCTAATGATGATGATAATAGGAGGTGGTTTATTGGCATTGGTCATATGGTTCTTTCAATGGGCGGGGACCAATTTCTGGATCTATGCTTGGGTGTTGATGGCCGTTTTCTCCCTTTTCATGAACCTATTCTATAGCAAACTGATTGTTCCCATGTTCAACAAACAAACCCCCTTGGAGGAAGGGAGCTTAAAAAGCAAGATTGAAGCCTATGCAAAGCAAGTGGGCTTTGAACTTAAGAACATCTTTGTAATAGACGGCTCCAAAAGATCTACTAAGGCCAATGCGTATTTTTCTGGATTTGGAAAGGAAAAGCGAATAACCTTATACGACACCTTGATCAATGACCTGGAAGAAGATGAAATTGTAGCCGTTCTGGCCCATGAAGTGGGGCACTATAAAAAAAAGCATATAATTTTTAATTTATCGGCCTCCATTCTGCTTACGGGTATTACCCTCTACATCCTATCACTATTTATAAATAATCCTGAAATTTCATTGGCCATTGGGGTTTCACAGCCCAGTTTTCACGCTGCCCTAATAGGTTTTGGCATCCTCTACAGTCCTATTTCCGAAATTACGGGATTGATAATGAACTATATGTCCAGAAAGTTTGAATATCAAGCCGATAATTTTGCGAAAAATACCTTTGCCCCCAAACCCTTGATTTCCTCGTTGAAAAAATTGTCCAAGAATAGCTTAAGCAACCTTAGCCCGCATCCCGCTTATGTTTTTATGCATTATTCACACCCAACCCTAATGTCCCGAATTAAGAACTTAAA
>CAXAVP010000089.1:0-16029 GCA_963972175.1 uncultured Arenibacter sp. | reverse complement strand
TGTTCACTTCTACCACTCCCGGGATGCCAGATAGCTGTCTTTTAACGATCCAATCTTGTATGGTGCGTAGGTCCATGGCAGAATAGGTGTCCTTGTAGGCTGGTTTTGTGTCTAGGATATATTGATAAATTTCCCCCAAACCGGTGGTAATGGGGCCCATTTCGGGAGTGCCGAAACCTTCTGGGATTTTTTCGGAGGCCGATTTTAGTTTTTCGGATATCAATTGTCGGGGCAAATAGGTCCCCATATTGTCCTCAAATACAATGGTGACCACGGAAAGTCCAAACTTTGATACGGAGCGTATTTCGATCACTCCGGGCAAATTTGCCATTTCCAGCTCAACAGGGTAGGTTATGAATTGTTCCATGTCCTGGGTAGAAAGGTTTTTGGAGGTGGTAATGACCTGAACTTGGTTATTGGTGATATCGGGAACGGCGCCAATGGGAATCTGGGTAATGGAATAAAGTCCAAAACCTATAATAAATAGGGTTAGCAAAAGAATAATTAACTTATTCTTTATGCTGAATTGAATAATATGTGATAGCATAATTCATACATAATTAGTTGTGCAGATGGCTATTAGGGCTGTCTGCTTAATAAATATTTTAAGTGAAAATGAATTATGCTATTTTGGGAGGCTGGAAAATATCCGAATTTTCCAAATGGGAATATGTCTCTTGGTAAAAGTATTCTGAGCTGGTATCTTGGATCAATGTGGTTTTTAGAAGCGACAAATCAACCCAGTTTAGCACAAAGGCCGAGGGGCTGTGGGTGCACGTCTGGTGGTTGAATGGTAGTTCTTCGTGATCTTTATGTTCTTCCCTGTGTTCTTGTTCGTGTTGTAATTTAAGTTCGCCATAGTGCTTGGAAATAAAAGCAAAAATATTGTCTCCATATTTTTGTTTGTGAAATTTGGCGTGGGTTAAAAAATCGTCCACTTGGGCAATATCCACTAGATCCATATTGAAACTTTGGATCAAAAGCAAAAAAGACAGTGCTATGGAGAAGAATTTGTTCATTTGAAGTGTAAAGATATAAATTATTTACTGTTAATGTATAAAACCTAGGGCGCTGGTTTGGGGTATGTTAAAAAAAAAGACACGAGTTAGTTATTGGGGAGCTGTGTGGGAAAGAGGTGGGTTAAGGTCTGGTACTTGTCTTCGTCAGGATTGGGTATGTGGTTTTTTTTTTTTTTTTTTTTTTTTTTTTTTTTTTGGGGGGGGGGAAAAAGGGGGGTTTTTTTTTTTTTTTTTTTTTAATTCATTTTTTTCGGGGTCAGGCCAAAGATGGCTGATTTGTTTTTTGGCAGGATTATATTTTAAAATATAAACAAACATTTTAAATAAAATGGATTAGACTACCTTATTTAAAGTAAAGCATTAATACATTAAAGATGTTCAAAAAGATTTTTAAATTGAACCTTGATGTGTGTAGAGTCTCTTACTCTATAATCACCAACGTTTCCATAAGTGCTTCTTTTTTATGTCTGCTTAACGGAATAGTGTGTCCACATAATTCTACTGTTGAGCCATTGAAGTTCTCAATTTTTTCTAAGTTAACAATGTATGATTTGTGTATCCTCAGGAATTTATTCTTGGGCAGTTGCTGGGCAAAGCTCTTCATGGTAGATAGGACCAGTGTATTTTTTTCTTCCGTAATAATCTTTACATAGTCGCCATAGGCTTCTATCCACATAATTTCATGAAGAAACAGTTTTGTCTTTTTAAGATTATTGGTTACGGTAATGTATTGGGGTTCAACGGCTTCTTTGTTTTGTAATTCATAGGTGTTTAGTGCTTTTTTTACAGCTAAATCAAACCTGCTTTTGTCCAAAGGTTTTTTTAGGTAGTCTGTTACATCGTAATCAAAAGCCTTCATGGCGTAATTGGGATTTCCGGAAACAAGAATAACCTGGGGTTTGGACTCTAGGGATTCCAATAGTTCAAAACCACTTAGTCCTGGCATTTCAATATCTAAAAAGATTAGGTCTACCGGGGTGTTGGAGAGTTCTTTAATTGCGCAAAGGGCATTGTCAAATTCATTGATCAATAGTAGTTTGGGGTGTTCTTTTATGAGTTTGGCCACCGCGCGTCGTTGTATGGCGGAGTCATCAATAAGTAGGCTTTTTAACTTAATGTTTTTCATGGTCGTAATCTAAGGTAACACCCATGAATCATTAAAGAAGGGGCAGCTCCCAAAGAATTGGGATTGCCTAGGTAAGGGCTACTTTTTTCAGGGGGGGGTAGTAGTATGCCAGTTAGTCTTTAATGCCCCATGGTTAGTGTTTGGCATTTATAGCTGACAAATATACAGTATGTTGTGTAAAAAATAAATAGTAATCACCATTAATCTATCAGCTCCATTATATTGGGGTTGCACAGGGTATTAGGTTGTTGTTTAATGTTTAAAGCCGATATGTGTTGTAAGAAAAAAACGTCTATTTGTGAATAGGTTTGTGTTGATTTTTTGATAGTGTGGCGATACTTTTTTTAAAGTGCTGTTGGTTGAGGTTTGTTGAGTGACCCTGGATGTGTGGTTGTGGTGTTTCTTTCTGATTGCAATTGATGGTTTTTTTTTGGGGTAAGAAGTATTGTTATATGTTGGGTCGGTAAGGTATTCGTTGAACTTGTGTTATAAAATGTTTGTGATTTAAAATATTGTAATATAGCTATTTGTGTCTAATTATATTAACATTAAGTTTAATTATTACTTTCTGGTTATTTGATTTTTTAAGTTGTGTTTTATTAAATATTTGGAGGGGTTGTTGGGGTGCTGGTGGCTGTTCTTTTTTTAAAGCAGGTTTTGCTGGTCTAGGCAAGTGTTGGTACATCTTCTTAGTGGATGTGGAGTGTGGGTCAATGAGAGTGCGGCGCGTCAAACATGGTGGAGGGTAGATTTGTAAGGATGTTATCTCTTATTTTGTTTTTAAAATATTCTTTAATAGTCTAATTTTGGTTTATGGTAAAAAAATGTGATATCACTATTAGTTGTCTACTTGTGTTCTTTTTTGGTTTAATGTTTTCTGCAAGCTTTCAGGCGCAGGAAATAAAGGTGTTTCAGTTGGGGGACTTTGATCTTCGTGGTCCGGTTAAATCTTGTTTGGTTGTAACCGATTACGGAAAAGAGGAGTATGATTTTAATGAAGAGGGGATGTTAACCAAAGCTGTTACCCGTTACAGTGATGGGGATTACGATGTTACCTTGTATAAATTGGACAAAGGGGAATTGTTGGAGAAGCGTGTAGAAAATTATCGGGACGGTGTTTTTGTTAAAAACACCTCTATTGCCAATTTTTATGAAGTGGATACTACTGAATCGAAAAAAATCACAGAGAAAATAGTTTCTTATACTAAGGAGTTTTTGGATCAGTATGAATATTTTTATGGGGAGGATGGGAGACTTGTAAGCATTAAGCGAACCAATGATAATGGGATAGATGAAACCCATGTAAAATATGAGATTTATAAGGGAGAGTTTACGGAGACTTATTATTTGAATGATGTTATTTTGAAGTCGGTTAGAACCTCTAAGGTAAAAGGTAAGGGTGGTGAAATGCGCAAATTGGTTTTGATAAAGGAATTTTTGGAGGGGGAGCCACAAAAAGCTTTGGAGCAGGTTTTTGGGGGCGATGGTAAATTGATTTCTGAAAAAAAGTTTGTGTACGATGATGTGAAAGAGGCATTTGTGCCTCTTGAAAGCTTGGACTACATCTATAACGAAAAGGGGGTGCTATCAAGCTTAAAAACAAAGACGGAAAAGTATGAGAGAGTGCAGGAGTATATTTATCAATATGACAGTACAGAGTCTGAGAATTGGATCAAGCAGATAGTGACCCCGGATAATTCCTATAAAACCAGGAAAATCAAATATTACCCACAAGAGGAATCTTTAGGGGAAAAGTCGTGATTCATTAGATTTGTTGTTAGTCTGTCAAGGGCGGGGTGTATTGTTTCGTGATTTTTGTTTTATTGTTGTGCTGTGCGAACACTTAAAAGGGTTTTAATTTGGAATTGGGATCCGTATTGCCCTAAAACCTGTTGCAGGATAGGTGTGCAGGTGTATTTGGCTATTGCTGTTTGCTATTGTTGTTCTGTGGTACCGGCTTGTTTTTCTTCATCCTGATGTTCAGAAATTCTACAAAAAGGGAAAACGCAATCGCAAAATAAAGGTAGCCTTTTGGAATGGACCCTATTTCTTGGTTAAAGAACTTAGCGTGACTTAAATGTGCGGCTTCCATTATCAGCATAAAACCAATAAGGATCAAAAAGGCGAGCGCCAATATTTGCATTGAGGGGTGCTTGCTGATGAATACGCGAATTGGGTTGGCGAATACCATCATGATTATTATTGAAATCACCACTGCTATGATCATAAGTAACAGGGCGTCGCCCGGCTTGTTGCCTATTCCGTTGGTCATACCTACGGCGGTAAGGATGGAGTCTATTGAAAAGATAAAATCGATCAGGACAATTTGAACCAAGGCTTTGGGGAAACTTGTGATTCCCTTGGATTTTATTTGGTTTTCATCGTGGTCTGGCATTTCAATTTTTTCGTGAATTTCGGAGGTGCTTTTGTATAACAGGAAGATGCCTCCGAAAAATAATATTAGAGCCTGTCCGCTTATTCCCAGGTACACCCATGACGTTTCAATGTAAAAGAAAGGGTTTTTTAGTCCAATTAAGAGCGAAACGGCAAAAAGCAGTATAATGCGTTGTGCCATGGCTAGAAGTAAGCCTAGATTGGTTGCTTTGGCCTGGTCTCTCTTGGGAAGTTTATTTGCAATTAACGAAATGAAGATAATATTGTCTATACCCAATACAATTTCCAGAAAGGTTAAGGTGAGCAAGGCTACCCAGGCGTCCGGACTTGATAGTATTTCGAACATGGCTATTGAATTTTAATTGCGGTGCCCTTGGATTTTTTGGAGCTCCCAACAACGTTGTATTCAAAAGTATAAGAATTATCCGTGGTGGACAATATCTTCATGTGGATAGATTTTTCTTCGGCCATGTTTTTTGGGTGGAGTTTCTTTACAATGTACTCACAATCATTGATCCATCTAACGGATGAAGTGTCTATTTTCCCTTCAAACTCATCAATCTCAATAGAATCCGTTCTTGAGAATATGGTTGTGTGTTCCTGCCCGTCTATTTCTGCCGTAAAAGAAAATTTACCGTTTTTGTAATCACTGCAGTTCCGTTCAGGCTGATAGCAGGCGCAGAGTGTGAGTACGAGAAATGTAAGTATGAAGGTAGTGTATTTTGTCATGCTGCAAAATAAAGAAAATTGAAGCTTAAATCATATAAAAAAATGAAAATTCAATCTTCGTTTTCTGAGTAGGACTTAAAGCTGCCATCGGTGTAAAATATAACAATTTTATCGATAGTCTTGGTTTGTGGAGTAGATGGTTTGGGGGAGTCGACTTTGGTTTTTTTCTCCGGCTTGGGTTTTATGTCAAGGGTGGCCTGGGCTTTATTGGGGTATTGACCTTCTCCGTGTAGGAGCCAGTAGAGGTCAACTTCGGGAAAGGCCGAGGTTACCTTCATTACGAATTCCAAGCTAGGTTTGTTACGTCCTGCCAATAAGTGCGAGATGCTTGATCGTTGAACCCCAATTTTATCGGCAAAAGCGGAGGCCGATAAGTCGTGGAATTTCAAAATCCGATCTATTCTTTTTGTAAAATCAGCAACGTTCACAATTGTAATTTAATTTGTACAAAAGTAGTCAATTTGAAACGTAAAGACTGCATTAATTTTCGATAAAATCCATCTATTTATTAAATAAACACATTAAGTAATTATTTATAATGTACTGAAAAATAAAATTATAAGGTCATATAATAAATTGTCATTATAGCAAAGGTTGTGCTTGGTGGACTGAGTAATGAGTGAAGGCGTTAAATTGAAAACAATATGTTTACAAAAGTAAATTAAAGGATTTACAATTGTAATTAATTTTGAAGTTACCTTTGCAGGGTTCTAATAAAATTATATTACAGGCATGCAGTTCAATTATGAGAAGATCAAGGAAGAAACAATCCAAGGTAGATACGTTACGCACAAAGAGATTGAGAGTTTTTTAAAGTCGGTCCCCGAGGTCTTTTCAGTTCGCTTGGAGGGAGAATCGGTTAAAGGGCTGTCTATAAAAAGTATTGTTTTGGGCAATGGTCGTTTCAAAATATTGATGTGGTCGCAAATGCATGGAAATGAATCTACCACCACAAAAGCGGTATTGGATTTGATTAATTTTTTAAAAGGTAATTCTGAATTGGCCGCCTTGATATTGCAAAGCTGTACCCTGAAGATTATTCCTATGTTAAATCCTGATGGGGCTATGGCATATACAAGGGTTAATGCCAATGAGGTGGACTTAAATAGGGATGCCCAGGAAAGGACGCAGCCAGAGAGTTTGGTGTTGAGAAAAGTGTTTGATGAATTTAAGCCCGACTTCTGTTTTAACCTACACGACCAACGGACTATTTTTAATGTTGGCGAAACGGCACAACCCGCAACGGTTTCTTTTTTGGCGCCTGCACATGATGCACAGAGAAGTATATCCACTACCAGAGGGGTGAGTATGCAATTGATTGTTGCTATGAATCAGGAATTGCAAAAATATATCCCAGGCCAGATAGGGCGGTATGATGACGGTTTTAACAGTAATTGCGTGGGGGATACTTTTCAGATGCTGAATACGCCTACCATTTTGTTTGAATCCGGACACTATCCAGGAGATTATAAAAGGGAGCAAACCAGGAAATACATTTTTATATCCATATTAAAGGCTTTGGAAGTTATTTCAAATAAAAGCATTGAACAGTACGCTCAAGATGACTATTTTAAAATTCCGGATAACAATAAGTATTTTTACGATGTGTTGATTCAAAATGTTCATTTGATAAATGCTAAATACCCTCCAGGTAGTAGTGCCGGTATATTGTATGTGGAAACATTGGTTGATGGTGATATAGAATTCAGGCCTAAACTGGAAGAAGTGGGTGAGTTGAATGGCAAATTTGGTCATTCTACCTATAATTTGTTAAAAACTAAGGACTTAAGCGCCTTAAGATTGGAAGCTGATATCTTAAATTTAGTTAATTGAATTGGAAATATTTTTAAAAAAGCTGAAAACGTTACGTTTTTCATAAATAAATGATAGAATTATTACAATTAATTTGATATTTTTTTATTTTTGCAACTAAATTCAACGATAATGGGTAAAGTAAAATTAGACGAAATAGACCACCAAATTCTGGATATGTTGATAGACAATACCAGAACACCATTTACGGATATTGCCAAAAAACTTTTAATTTCTGCCGGTACAGTTCACGTCCGTGTTAAGAAAATGGAGGAAGCAGGTATAATTAAAGGATCATCACTTACTTTGGATTATGTTAAATTGGGTTATGCCTTTATAGCATATGTGGGTATATTCCTTGAAAAAACGCATCAGACCAAGTTTGTGTTGGAGCGATTAAATCAAATTCCTAATGTTACTGTAGCCCATATTACAACTGGGAAATTTAATATCTTTTGTAAGATACGTGCCAAGGATACCAATCACGCAAAAAATATCATTTTTAAAATAGATGATATAGAAGGTATAGATAGGACAGAAACTATGATATCATTGGAAGAAAGCATAAATGACAAAAAACGTCTTATGCATACTATTTTTAATGAGATGTAAATAAGAAATTACTTATCATAAAGGAAGTTTTAAAGTCCCAGGCATATTTTTGTTTGGGATTTTTTGGTTTAAATATCCCGGGTTGTAATTAAAAAAATAGCGCTATGAATAAATCAAGTTTGCCCAAGGAGGCTTATGATCAGTATTATGCAACCTATTTGTCTCAACTGGATGATAATGACTTAATGGTGTTGTTGAAATCTGGAAAAACAGAATTCACCAAATTTATAGAGGGTATTAAGGCCGATAAATTAAAAATTGCTTATTCCAAGGATAAGTGGACTATCGCAGAGGTTATCTTGCATGTTATTGATGCTGAGCGCGTATTTCAATATCGGGCGCTGCGTTTTTTGAGAAATGATAAGACTACCTTACCTGGTTTTGATCAGGATCAATATGTGTTGAACTCCAATGCCAATATAAGGAGCAGAAAAAGTTTGATAACCGAGTTTGTTTCGGTAAGGGATGCTACCATAACGCTCTTTCAAAGTCTTGGAAATGAAGATTTGATGCGAAAAGGAATTGCTAGCAACATTGAATGGACGGTAGCTACTTTGGGATTTGTCATCTGTGGACATTTAAAGCATCATCAGAATATCCTTAGCAGTAGATATTTGTTGGTTTAGTCCCAATTATTGTCTTCTTCCTCTGTATTTAGTTTTAATTCCGGTTCCTGTTCTGGGTTGTGATATCCTATCTCCGTACTTTTGGCTTGCAACTCTTTCTCCATATTTTCTTCAAAATTGGAAATGAAATGAGCAAGACTTTTACTTATTTTAACCAGGTAAATGGTGTCCTCGGTTTTTACTTCAACGGCTTCTATCACCTCCCCGTTAATGTTCTTGAACACTATAATATCCTCATCGCCGTAGCCATCGGGATAGCGTTCTATTAGTCGGGAAGCAACATCTAGGTTTAGTTTTTTGTAGTCAACAAGTTTGCGTAACATAGTCAGGTTTTTTTTATCCCTGTTTGCAAGGGGTTAATTATATTACCTAAACTATATAAATAATGGATTTAATGTTATTAAGAGTTGTGAAAACCCAATTTTTAGTATATGTATCTGTTATTCTGCGTAGTATGAAAAAGATTCTTTTAGTAATTCGGGTGTCACTTTGATGTCTATTGCTGTTTTGCCAATACTTTTTAGTAATACAAAATTAATATTCCCATGTGAGTTCTTTTTGTCGAACTTTAATAGCGTCAGTATAATGTCGATGTCTTTTTTGGTAAAGTTTGTTTTTGGGTACCGGGTCAAAAAGGTTTTTTTGATATCTTCCAGCTCATTTTTGGTCAAGCCTGTTAGTTTATAGGAAAGAAAGCCCTCTAGGATCATCCCAATGGCAATAGCCTCGCCGTGAAGTAATAGGTCGTGCTCTTCACTTTCCAGAAAATAGGATTCTATGGCATGACCAAGGGTGTGTCCGTAATTTAGTGTTTTTCTTAGGTGCTGCTCGGTGGGGTCTATTTGTACCACCTCGTTTTTAATGGATACCGAGGTGTATATAAGTTTATCCATGTTTTCAAACCCCGTTATGTCTTTCAGGGTATCCCAGTAGTTGGCATCACTGATGAGCCCGTGCTTTAGCATCTCGGCAAACCCACTCTGTAATTGTCTTTGGTCTAGGGTTTTTAAGAATTCTGTAGCTACCAATACCATTTGTGGTTGATTGATTACGCCTACTTGGTTCTTTAGTGGCCCCAGGTCAACCCCAGTTTTGCCTCCTACAGAGGCATCCACCATAGATAATAGGGTGGTGGGGATGTTGATGAAATCTATTCCCCTTTTAAAACAGGAAGCTACAAAACCTCCCAAGTCCGTTACCACTCCACCGCCAAGATTTATCATGGCACTCTTTCTATCGGCATCCAGCTCGGACAATACTTCCCATACCTGCGTGCAGGTAGCTATATTCTTGTGAATTTCGCCTGCTTCTATCTCTATAATTTCAAAATCGTATTCTCCTTCAATATGCGACATAAAAACAGGAAGGCAGCAATTGTGGGTGTTTTCATCCACTAGGACAAAAATTTTGGAATAACTGCTGTTGGCCAAATGCTCATTAAGGACCAAATAAGCTTTTTCATTGAAATGAACAGAATAAGTGGCTGTGGTAATAGAATTCATTTTAGATTAATTTCTGGCAAAATAAACACTATTTTATATCATAGGAATATAAAATGTGTACTTATATTTGGTTACTGAATAATTAAAAGTAAATGAAAGGAATTTTTGAGGATACTGCAACTGCTTTTGCTCTTAAAACCGACTCAGAATTGGAAAGGGCATATTTCTTGTTCAAGCTGATAGCTAATGAACCCTTAGTAAAAATTGGGACAGCGGCCACCAATTTTGCCATAAAAGCACATTTGCCGGTAGAGAGGCTTATAAGGGCTACCGTATTCGATCAT
The DNA here is from genome assembly GCA_963972175.1 of uncultured Arenibacter sp. Classification (GTDB taxonomy): domain Bacteria; phylum Bacteroidota; class Bacteroidia; order Flavobacteriales; family Flavobacteriaceae; genus Arenibacter. The sequence goes on along the minus strand of CAXAVP010000089.1, from coordinate 5,925 downwards.
TTTTGCGGAGGGGTCAACGAGGAGGAGTGTCTGCTGGTGGCAGATAAGATGTATGAAAAAGGAGTGAGTACTATTTTGGATTATTCCGTGGAAGGGCAGGAGGTGGAAAACCAACTGGATTCCTGTTATGAAAAAGCCTTGAAAACATTGGATTTTGTAAAGGAATATAAGGCTATACCATTTATTGTCTTTAAACCTACTGGCTTTGGACGATTTGCGCTTTATCAGAAAATTACGGAAGGTAAGGAACTCAGCAATGAAGAAAGACAAGAATGGCAGCGTGTGGTGAATAGATATGATAGGGTCTGTGAAAAAGCTCATGGACTGGGGGTTTCCATACTGATTGATGGGGAGGAAAGCTGGATGCAAAAGGCCGCAGATGACCTGGTGCAGCAGATGATGAGGAAGTACAACCAAACTGCGCCAATAGTTTTTAACACCCTTCAAACGTATAGATGGGACCGACTGGATTATTTGAAAGAATTGCATCAGGATGCCCAAAGACATAATTATTTAATTGGGATCAAAGTTGTCCGCGGTGCCTATATGGAGAAAGAAAACGATAGAGCCGAAGAAATGGGCTACCCTACTCCGATATGTGATTCCAAAAAGGCTACCGATAATAATTTTGACAATGTGACGACTTATATGGTCAATAATTTGGATACTTTTTCAATTTTTGCCGGGACGCATAATGAGTTTAGCAGCTATAAATTGATGGAGCAAATGAAAGAAAAAAATATAGCTGTAAACGACCCAAGAATCTGGTTTGGACAACTATATGGCATGAGCGATCACATATCCTTTAATTTGGCAAAAGAGGGGTATAATGTAGCAAAATACCTGCCCTTTGGTCCTGTTAAGGATGTTATGCCATACCTGATACGAAGGGCCGAGGAGAATACCTCGGTTGCCGGGCAGACCAGTAGGGAACTTAGCCTGCTGAAAACCGAACGAAAAAGACGAAAAATATAAGTTTTGTGGTAAGGTTTTTTTATTGTCCATGAAACTTTGGACCGCCCTATAGCCTATAGGCTGGACCTATATCATTAGTATCCAGAAAAGTTCTGAAATTTATTATATAATTCAAGGTGTATTAGTAGTCAAGACTTTCAACTACCGCCTTGTCCAGACAATTCTTTACTTTTAGCGTGGCTGATTTTTTGTCCACAGTACCTTCTATATAATAGGTCTTGCAAGGTGTGGTTTTGGTTTCGCTTTTGCCAAAATCAACATCTCCGTTTTGTAGAAAGCTGCTAATGTCCAAACTGTCCAACTGGTTGTTCTGTACTAGTTTGTCAATGGTTTCGGAGTAGGATAGTGGCTTGGACCGTATGTCTTTTAGTGTTCTACAATTGGGGAAATAACAGAATTGGGTTCCCGTTTCCTCTGATTTTTTCTTCAAAAAAACAGTAAGAAAGACCAGTCCAATGGAAAGTCCGAATAAAAAGAAGCCCAATCGCTTTAAAAATGCCATAATTTAAAAAATAAGGAAATTAATATCGCTGTAAGAAAGGTCAAACCATTCCCCAACAGATTTATTGGTTAAAATACCGTGGTACAAGTATAGTCCACTGCGCAACCCTTTGTCGAATCGCAAAGCATTTTCAAAACCACCGTCCTCACCTATTTTTAGCAGGTAGGGGGTGAAAATATTACTTATAGAAATGGAAGCCGTTTTTGGGTATCTGGAGGGTATATTGGGTACACCGTAATGTAATACCCCGTTTTTGACCACTATAGGATGGTCGTGACTGGTAACCTCGCTAGACTCAAAACAGCCGCCCATATCAATACTTACATCAATGATTACCGCCCCTTTCTTCATCTGTTCTACCATGGTATTGGATACCACAACTGGTGAACGGTCCTTGCCACGGGTGGCTCCTATGGCCACATCACAGCGCTTTAAGGCTTTTAATAAGTTCTTTGGTTGTATGGTGGAAGTGTAAACGGTTTGTCGCAAATTGGTTTGTATACACCTCAGTTTGGAGATGGAATTATCAAATACCTTTACATTGGCACCCAAGCCTATAGCTGATCTGGCGGCAAACTCACCTACCGTACCGGCACCAATGATAACCACCTCTACTGGGGGTACTCCACTAATATTACCAAACATTAGCCCGTTTCCCTTATTAGTGGCAGCCATAATTTCTGAAGCTATTAAGACCGAGGAGATTCCTGCAATTTCACTTAAAGACCGTACTGCAGGGTATTTTCCGTCATCGTCCCTGATATATTCGAAAGCAATGGCCGTAATTCTCTTTTTGGCCAATTCCTCAAAATATTTCTTGCTTTGGGTCTTTATCTGCAGAGCAGATATAATGGTAGATTGGGGGTTTATAATCTCGATCTCTTGAAGGGTAGGGGGTTCTACCTTCAAAATAATAGGACATCCAAAAACTTTTTTGGTGTCCCTAGTTATTTCGGCGCCGGCATTGGTGTAATCAACATCCGAATAATTGGCCCCATCGCCAGCACCGGACTCAATTAAGACCCTATGTCCGTTGGCAGTAATCGCATTTACCGCGTCAGGTGTAAGGCAAATACGCTTTTCTTGGTATTGGTTCTCCTTGGGCAACCCAATAAAAAGTTCCCCTTTTTGTCTAAGGATTTCCAAAGTTTCTTCTTGAGGCAGTAATTGCTGCTTGCTAAAAGGTGAGGGATGTTGGCTCATATGCTGTAAATCTGTTCGTTGTATTTCAACATATATTGAAATATAACAAATTCAAAATTACGATATTTTTTCTTTAGCTATCCCTTCTTTTTTGAAGCGGTCTTTTTGAAGTTTCTCTTTCTCCTTATAAGACTTTAATTCCTTGTCCATTGCTTCCAAGTCAATACCTAGAACATGTTTGTCAAATAGTTTTAAACGGATAAAGTACACAAAGGGTATCACTATCGTCATGATGGGCAATAGCCAGTATAATTCTACCTCGTCCAAAAATCGATCCTCATATACGACCGATACAATCTGAAAAGTAAACATGGCAATCGGGATAAGAATAACGTGGTACCACCAATGCTTACAGGTGAAAAACCAAAGTACCAAAAGTAGCAAAGGGACAAATTTGGCCATAAATAGCCACATGACCATACTTATGCTTTCTTGGTATTTACTTTCATAGGTGAAAAAGTAAAGGTTTAAAGAACTATCCATAGGGAAATACTTATAAGTGTAGAAAATATAAGGTGTAAGGGCTATAATGATAGCCACAATGCTCCCGATGAGAATACTTCTTGACTTCTTTTTTGCGGGTTTGTTGTCAAGATCGTTATATAGGTTAGGCATGCAAGTACTAGTAGAAAATTAATTTACTAGTAGTATAACAAAAAAAAAAGGTTCCTAGTATATAGAAACCCAATTAATTTTAGAGTGATTTTAACTACCCGTTTGTAGGTACTTTTATTTTCGTTCTATCAATCCCGTTCGTAGGCACTTTTATTTTTGTTCTGTCGATATTTTGTTCATATAAGGCATCTTCTTCCGCCGTGTTATCGGGGGAACATGAAAAGCTTATCATGGCAAAGCAGATTGTAAGGGAAAAAGCGAAAAGATTTTTTTTTGTGATCATGGTGTTAAGATTTTAGGTTTAGACAAAGGGTTAATACCTACAAAACTATAAAAAAAAACCACATAGCTTGCATTTCGTCGATTAATTTGATCATTTTAGCAGGAATAGTGAGCATTTTATCGATTTTTTAGAATTTAGAACCCCTTAGAAAATGCCGCTGTTATAGGTAGAAAAATGGCTTAAAATTGCAGTGTAGATTGCTGTGTAGGACCTTTGATTGCCCTTAGCTCATGCTAAGTTGCCTTGTGTTTTCGTTCAGAATTTCAATTCTTATATCCGTCCGGTTTTCCGGTAGTAATCCAGCTATTTTTTCGGGCCACTCCATAAAGACCCATCCGTCTGATGAGAGGTATTCTTCCAGTCCTAGATCCCAAGCCTCTGTTTCATCCTCCAGGCGGTAAAAATCGAAATGATATCCCAAGAAATCCCCATTTTCCTTTTCGTACTCATTTACTATTCCAAAGGTAGGGCTGTTACTGCTGTTGCCTCCGCCCAATTCTTTTACTATAGCTTTGATCAAGGTGGTTTTTCCTGCACCCATATCTCCATAAAAACAAAGTATTTTATTGGGGGTGTTCGCAATTATCTGCTTGGCTACTCCCGATATTTGGGAAATGGTATATGAATCGGTCATTTGTTTTACTTTAATAATTCGCGCAATTTATATCCAATTTGTCAAAAATTAAAATACTGGTTGTCCTATATATGTTTTTATGCCGTAAATGGGATCCTTATGAGGTATTGCTAGGAAAGTCCAGATGCAGTAAAATCAATAATTGGGCAGTAGGGCATATTATTTATTACCTTGCTTCCAATACGGCAAAGGGTATAATCATTTCTTCCATGGAAACCCCTCCATGTTGATAGGTATTTCTGTAATAGCTTACATAGTGGTTGTAGTTATTGGGATATGCGAAGAACAAGTCGTTTTTTGCAAAAATATAGGAGCTGCTTACATTTATATTGGGGAGGAATATTTTTTTTGGATCCTTGGTCGCCAGCACATCTTTCTCTTCATAAGTTAGGCTCCTTCCTGTTTTATAGCGCAGGTTTAGACTGGTTTCCTTGTCTCCGATAACTTTGGAGGGTTGTTTAACGTTTATGGTACCGTGGTCTGTTGTGATAATTAATTTTAGGCCCAGGTCCTGAGCTTGTTGTATTATTTCCAATAGTGGCGAGTTTTTAAACCAGCTCTTTGTTAAGGATCTATAGGCCTTGTCGTTTGCGGCCAATTCTTTCACTACCTCCATTTCTGTTTTTGAATGAGAGAGCATATCCACGAAGTTGTAGACAATGACCGTTAGATCGTTGTTCTTATATGTCCTGAAATTCTGGGAAAGGTGCCTTCCTTGTTTTATACTGCTGATTTTGTGGTAGTCCCATTTTAAATCTAGCCCCAATCTTTTTAATTGCGTCTCTAAAAACTCCTCTTCAAACAAATTTTTCCCTCCTTCATCCGTGTCGTTCTTCCACCATTGTGGGTATTTTCTTTCCATATCCAAAGGAGTGAGTCCGGAAAAAATGGCATTTCTGGCGTATTGGGTAGCCGTAGGTAAGATGCTGTAATAAGGGGTCTCTTTCCGTTTCCTGTAAAAAGTATTAAGGGATTCCTCTATGGCCAGCCATTGGTCATAACGAAGGTTGTCTATTACTACCAGTAGGGTTTTGCTATCCTTTAACTCTGGTTTAATTAGCTGGGCAAATAGGGTGTGGGACATTATAGGACCATTTTTGCCACTAAACCAATCAACGTAATTCTTTTCTACAAATTTCCCAAACTGCTGATTGGCTTCAGTTTTTTGGGATTCCAATATCTCGAACATACCGGAATCCTCAATCTCTTCGAGTCGCAACTCCCAATAAATTAGCTTTTTGTACAGCTCTGCCCATTCCTCATAGCTGTTTACCATAGCCAGTTCCATGGCTATTTTTCTAAACTCTTGCTGATAGTTGGCAGTGGTTTTTTCAGATACCAATCTGGAGTGGTCCAGGTTCTTTTTTAATGACAAAAGTATCTGGTTGGGGTTTACGGGTTTAATGAGGTAATCGGCTATTTTGGAGCCGATCGCTTCTTCCATTATTAGTTCCTCTTCGCTCTTGGTTATCATGACCACGGGAAGTGAATTGTTAATGACCTTAATTTCGTTCAATGTTTCCAAACCGGAAATCCCGGGCATGTTTTCGTCCAAAAAAACAATATCAATATGCGTCTGTTTTATTTCTTCCAATGCTTCCTGCCCACTGAGGCAGGTAATTACCTCGTAATTTTTGCGCTCCAAAAAGAGGATATGCGGTTTTAATAAATCTATTTCATCATCAACCCAAAGTATTGTAATCTTGTTCATTT
>CAXAVP010000088.1:0-16187 GCA_963972175.1 uncultured Arenibacter sp. | reverse complement strand
TGCGATTCTTCTATTTGAATTAGTTTAGAAGTCTTCGCTTGGATTCCCGGTCTAAAAACAGGTAAATTTGATGCAATGGGATGATAAGCAAGATGCCCATGACCCGGGCGTGGGTTTGCTTACAAACAGCATCTACTGTTTTAATGACCTAGACAGTTGAAAAGCAACCAGAATTTGTGGTGCTGCCCAATGTGTATCCAAGCCTTATCTTTTGGAAGCGTCGCATACCAAATAACTAAATGGCTAAAAAAAGAATGAAACAGAGATGGTCTTTAACGCATAACAAAGCTGCCTTTAAGCAGCTTGCCAAGTCCATGGATCATACGCTGTACGATATTCTCTTTACCAAAAAGCCAAAGAACCCAGTATAGGCTTTGCATAATTATGGGATTTGTGTTGTACCCTTTTTTTCCGGAACTCGATAATCTTTGTATCCCATAATCACGATCCACACTTTTTTGGCATCCGGCCAAATAACGAAAAGCAGCCTAAGACCTTTGCGGTTTTCCATTTACCCGCCAAAGCGGTTGGCACCTGCCTTGGTTTGTTCTAAAATTATAGGAGCAACCAATGGCCTTGTATGGCTAGGAAAACCATAATATGGCCAAATCCCTTATGCCCAATGGGTATATGGTTCCTTGGACCTATAATAATATACTATCACCAATCCTTAAGGCCTATGACATAAAAACTAACAAAAAATAGCCTCCCAAACCCTGTTGACGCATACGTTTGGAAGGCCTTGACAAAGAATTCATTTGTAATTTTTCAATTGGCTAAAAAATCGCCCTTTATCACCCGCTTTTTGTCTTTTTTTCCTTCCGTAGCCCTGCTATGCAACTCAAAAAGGCCTTCAATCGGGCAAAAAAATGACAGATTTTCGCTTCAATCCAAAAAGTCTAAACGAATTCATAAATAAAACTAAGTTTCATCTAATCTTCAAAATTATGAAAAATAATCTTGAATACAGGGCTGTTATACGCCTATGTCTACTGTATATTTGCTTTCTTGTTCCCCCTCCATACTTTGCCCATTTCCCCCATGGGCATTGTTTTAACGACTATTCAATCTTAGCTCCCCAACAACAGCTTACCTTAAAAGGTACTGTTAGTGATACCTATGGCCCCATGCCCGGAGTACACGTACTTATAAAGGGCAGTGATATGGGAACCTTTACCAATGGCAAGGGAGAATATTCCATTACCGTTACCAACAAGGATATCCTGGTCTTTTCCTACCTGGGATATCATTCCCATGAAATTCACGTATTGGGCAGGACCACCTTGGATGTGGAAATGTTGTCCGAGGTTACAGAACTGCAAGAGGTTGAGGTCAATGCCGGTTACTACACCGTAAAGGAAAAAGAACGCACGGGTAGCATTAGTAGGGTCACCGCCAAGGAAATAGAGCTACAGCCCATTGTAAGTCCGTTAGAGGCCCTACAGGGCAGGATGGTAGGGGTGGAAGTGGTGCAAAGAAGTGGAATTACGGGTTTGGCTTCACAAATTCAAATACGTGGACAAAATAGTCTGCGCAATAGTAGGTCGGATAATGGAAATTTACCCCTCTATATTGTGGACGGCGTCCCTATAGATTCCAAGCCTCTCAGAAGTAGTGGGGCACTTACAGACGTACCCGGTATAGATCCTCTTAGCTCCCTAAACCTTTCCAACATTCAGAGTATAGAAGTATTGAAGGATGCAGATGCTACCGCTATTTACGGATCGCGCGGTGCCAACGGAGTAGTATTGATAACTACCAAGAAGGGGTATGGAAATAATGGAAAATTGCGATTTGAGACTAAGTTTTATTCAGGAATCTCTACCGTATCCAACAGGATGTCCTTATTAAATATGGAACAATATATAAGCATGCGAAAACAGGCCTTTTTGAATGACGGGGTGGAACCTACTCCGCGAAACGCTCCCGATTTATTATGGGACCAGCAGAGGTATACGGACTGGCAAGATGAATTTTTTGGAGGGACCTCCGAAGTCACCGATACGCATCTGGCGATATCCAGTGGCAATGAAACCACTTCTTTCTTATTAGGGGGATCATATCATAAGGAAGGCACGGTTTTTCCCGGAGACTTTGGTTATAACAAGGTTACGGCAAATTTTAGTTTAAATCATAGGTCCTTGAACCAAAAGTTCCAGATTAATTTTTCCACTAATTATGGAATTGACAACAATAGGCTTTTTAACAGTGTTAATTTAATAAACTATGCCTTGTCCTTGCCTCCCAATGGCCCACCAATTTATAATGAAGATGGCCAATTGAACTGGGATGATTGGATTTGGGGAAATCCATTCTCAGAGCTGTATAAACCACAGGAAATCAAAAACAACAGCCTCCTATCCAATATGGGCGTGTCCTATGAGTTTATAAAAGGTTTGGTGCTAAAAGCAAATTTGGGATATTCCGATCTAGATAACAAAGAGGTGATCAAGGCACCTAAGTTGGCCTACAATCCCCTAATTTGGGACAGGATAAATTCTTCTTCCACCCACTCCTTGGTCCAAAGGCGGTCATGGATCATAGAGCCACAAATACAATATGAGCGACGTTTTGGAAAATTGGATCTAAAGACATTGGTAGGCGGTACTTTTCAAAATAGTCAGAACGATCTGCTGCTTTCTGTGGGAACCGGTTACAGTGATGAGTATCTGATAGGAAATTTGGCCGCTGCGGATGACGTACGTATTAACGTCAACGAAAATATAGAGTATAAGTATAATGCTATTTTTGGACGGTTGGGGCTGGATTGGGACAAAAAATATTATTTGAACCTAACTGGTAGAAGGGACGGTTCTTCACGTTTTGGACCCAATAAACGTTTTTCAGATTTTGGGGCAATTGGAGCGGCCTGGATCTTTTCGGAAGAAGCATTTGTTAAAAAGCACTTTCCAATATTAAGTTTTGGGAAATTAAGGGGCAGTTATGGGACTACCGGAAGCGACGGGATACCGGATTATGGCTACTTGGATACGTACCAACCCACCCCAGGGCCAAGGGGGCTATACCCCACACAACTTACCAATCCGGATTACTCCTGGGAAACCAATAGGAAATTGGAAGCTGCACTACAGTTGGGGTTTATAAAAGATCGTATAAATATAGGCCTTGGTTGGTATAGAAATTTGTCATCCAATCAATTGGTAGGGTATCCACTTCCGGCAACAACCGGTTTTACATCAGTTCAAGCCAACCTTCCGGCCACTGTTCGGAATACGGGATGGGAAATAGAGATCTCCACAATTAATTTAAATGCCAAAGACTTTAGCTGGCAAACCTTTATAAACTTCACTTTTCCTAACACGGAATTAGTAGCATTTAAAAACCTGGAGCAAACTTCTTATAGAAACACCTATAGGGTAGGGCATCCGTTGAACATCGCCCTGCTTTACCATTATGATGGAATTGATCCGGAAACTGGTCTGTACAAGGTAAAGGATATCAATAATGATGACAAATTTAATTATGATGACCGTACAAAGATCAAAAATATCGGAAGGGATTACTATGGGGGACTGAGCAATAACATCCGTTACCAAGGGCTTTCGCTTCGATTCCTATTGGAGTATGTAAAACAAAATAATTTCACCTATTTCACTACATTGACCGCCCCCGGAACCTATGGCAATAAATCGCAGGATATATTAAATGCCTGGACCGGAAGTGAAGATGATAGTGATATCCAAAAACTATCCCAATTGACCACTGCGAACCGGGCCTATTCCAATGCTATAAAAAGTGATCTTGCCATTGGTGATGCCTCTTTCCTAAGATTAAAGACCTTGTCCTTATCCTACGAACTGCCTTCCAATTTATTACATAGATACAATATACAGAAATGCAGTCTATTCGTTCATGCCCAAAACTTGTTTACGATTACAAAATATGAGGGTATGGACCCCCAAGGAGGGCAAGTCTTACCGCCGTTGCGAACGGTTACTTGCGGAATTCAATTAAATCTTTAAAGACTAAAATTATGAACAATAAATTTTTTAAAAGCTATTTGTTTAAGGTTCTCTTGGTTACAACTTGTGGATTTGTTTCTTCTTGTGAAGATTTTGTGGAGGTAGAAGTCCCAAATCATAAAATTGTGAGCCAGACTGTGTTCAATAATGACAACACGGCCAATAGTGCATTAATCGGCATTTACAATGAACTGTTTCGATCCTATTGGTCTGGAGGAGGAAGGAATTCGATCTCGGTGTTGTCGGCACTATCTGCCGATAACCTTCGGACAACCATACTGGATAATGATTTGATTGAATATGAACAGAATGAAATATCTGCTCAAAATACGTCCAACCTCAATCTGTGGTCCAGTGCCTACAATATAATTTATATGTGCAATGCCGCTTTGGACGGACTGCAAATATCGGAAGGGGTCTCCCCGGAGATCAAGGCCAAGTTTATAGGAGAGGCTCGGTTTGTTCGTGCTTTCGTGTATCTCTACCTCGTTAATTTATATGGGGAGGTTCCGTTGGTACAAACTTCCGATTATCGAATAAATGCCTTGGCACCAAGAAATAATATAGATGAAATATACAGCCTCATCATAAACGATTTGGAGCGCGCCATAGAGGTTTTGGGGGGCAATTATGATAATGGGGAGCGATTGCGGCCCAATAAATTTGCAGCCATGGCCCTAATGGCCAGGGTCTACCTTTACCTTGAGGATTGGGAGAAGGCGGAAGCATTCAGCAGCCAGGTCATCACAAGTTCTGAAAATTATGCCCTATTAAATGATTTGGATGCCGTATTTCTTGCAAATAGTAAGGAGGCCATCTGGCAAGTTTCCCCTGTAGGTTCCGGTTCGGCATTGACGCATACCAAGGAAGGCAACTTATTTATACTATTGGAAAATCCCAAATACAATACGCCGGTGTCCTTATCAGACCATTTTGTAGCGTCTTTCTCTGTGGATGACTCCCGGGTCAACAGTTGGATACAGACTTTTTCTTCAGAAAACGAAACGTTCTACTACCCGTTTAAATACAAAGTAAAATATGCTTCTTCAGGTGATATCGAAGAATATTCCATGGTGTTGAGACTTGCCGAGCAATATCTTATCCGGTGTGAGGCACGTAGTCGTCAAGGGAAATTGCCCGGAGCAATTAATGATCTTGATAGGATTAGGGAACGGGCCAATCTCAGTTTGCTTTCAAATGTATCCCCTGAAATCGACCAAAAAGCCTTGTTGGATTCTATTATGATAGAGCGGAGAAGGGAGTTGTTTACGGAATGGGGGCATCGGTGGCTCGATTTAAAACGCTCCGGGAAGGTATCGGATATTTTAAGTAGCACAAAACCTTCTTGGCAGGAAACGGATATTTTGTATCCTATTCCGGAAGAGGAAATAGGCAAAAACCCGAACCTGACGCAAAATATTGGATATTAAATACATCTGGGTATTATGAAAAGGTACATCACAAAACATATTTGCCTTCTATCATTTATTATTGTTATACTTTGGAGTTCCCCTCCCATGTATGCAATGGCCTATCAGGATTCGATGTCTTTGGATCCTGGAATCAGATATGGTAGATTGACCAATGGTCTAACATACTATATTAAGTCTGTCGATACTACTTCCAAAGCAATCGATACAAGGTTGATCGTAAAAGCAGGTAGTAATCAGGAAGACCCCGATCAAAATGACCTTGCACATTTTATGGAACATATAGCGCTAAAGGCCGGGAAACATATTTCCACCAAAATGCAATATGGATCAAAAATGTTCAATAGATTGGGTATTAAGACCAATGCCATTAACGCAATGACATCCAAAGAGTTTACAGAGTATAGGTTTATTGTTCCGGCACACAAAGAAAAAGCTCGAACAGTAGCTTTTCGTTTATTTCAAGATATCATTTGGGATCTGGAATTTAAACCGGTATATATAGAAAGCGAGCGTTCCCCATTTTTGGAAGAAACCGAGTTTAGAGGTGGTACATCTTCGCTAACCAATCTGGATCATACCTTGGATTCCAGATTTATGGGGTGTGGAGGAAAGTTAGCTGAAGACTATGCTGATTATATAAATAATTTTGAGCGCCAGCTCCTGATACGGTATTACAACGATTGGTATCGCCCGGACCTGATGGCATTGACAATTGTAGGGAATATTGGAGATATCGACAGCTTGGAGCGCGAAATAAAAGACACGTTTTCTTTGCCCAAAAGTATTGGAAAACCCAGGGTTCGTACAGACTGTAATGAACACTACCTGAATGGGGATTTGAGATTTGTTACATTGGAAAGGGATACATTGTCACAGGAGAGTACCTATGAACCCGTTTATCTTCGATTGTATATGAGGGAGAGCGAATTGTTGGAAAAGGGCTCTGTGGAGGAACTGGAAAATGATCTTAAAAGAAGTTTGTTTATGAAAATGTTGAATAACAGGTACGTGCAAAAGCAATGGGCCTACAATAAACATTATGATATTTACAGTGAATTTTCAGATGTTCCATCAGCCTTTAAAATAAATATAAGGTCATACAGGAATCAAGAAAAACAGGCTATTTCAGAGACATTTACCACTTTAAAACAGGTGGAAAAATATGGGTTTTCCGTTGAAGAATTTAATATGGCAAAAACGGATATCTATCAATCCATAGAAAAATTGGATACTACAACAGTATCATACTGGAGGAAGGAATTTCGTAACCATTTTGTCTATGGAAAATCCTTGCTGCAAAATAAAAATGCCAAGCTTAAAGCAATATTAGTCAATATCAATTTAGAGGAAATCAATAATTTCTCGAGAGATCGTATCAAAAATATGCCCGAAGATATTGGTATAATTGCTCCATCGGGTAATATAGCGCTCAGCTACAAGGAAAAAACAGTTAGGAATTGGATAGTTGAAGCGGATACCTCCAAAACAATACCATATGATGTTCCGGTAATACTCCCATCATTAATGGACACAATTGAAATTAATCGGTTAAAATATAGCGCCTTCAAAGAAGAAACTTCAAATATCCCCGGTGCAAAGGAATATGTGTTGAATAATGGATTAAAATTAATCTTCAATTCTTTTAAGCCTGCTCAGGATATTTTTGGCGGCAGTGAATCTGTAGTTTTTCAGGGTTTTGTACCGAAAGGAGCGAGCTGTTTTTCTAAAGAGGATTATTTTTCCGCCATAAATGCACCAGAAATTATTAAGAATTCGGCTGTTGGCGGAAAGGATAAGTTTGAGATGAAAAGATATCTATCCAATCAAGACTTCAAAAATTATGTAGCTCCCTACATAGGGTATGAGGAGAGTGGTATAAATGGGAACACTACAACCAAATTTAAAGATCTGGAAATAGCCTTGCAATTGGTTTACCTCTATTTCACAGCCCCCAATTATAGTGAATTGGCCTACCAGGATTGGAAGATGTCCGCCCCCAAAAGATATCTGAACAATATTGTTCAAGATGATTTTAACACGGCTGTTAAAGATATTTTCAATGATAGCTTAGATCTACCAAGAGGTACCAAACGACTGGAAGGCGTTAAATATACAGACTTGCAACGGGCGCAATTGATTTATCGAAAGTTATTCAATAATCCACAGGATTTTGTTTTTATATTTTCTGGAGATTTTGAGGAAGACAAGCTTTTATTGTTGTGCAGAAAATATTTGGGAAACTTACCCAATAGGACCAGCCAAATTGAATGTAAAAATGAGTTGATAAATCAAGATAAAATTCCGGATAGATCTTTCGCTATGGACTTGTCCACTCGGAAGAATATAGACAATGTACGGGTGCGACTAGTGTATATTGAGCCTTTGGGTAAGACTAATCTTAACTGGATGGAGAAAACTAAATTAGATTTATTGTCCAGATTCTTGGAGTATTCCTTCTTAAAGCACTTACGTAAGGATTCTGATAAAGGCGGGCCCTACGTTGCCTTGGTAAGTAACGACAACAACCATGGTGTATCAAAATACAATAAGCTTTCCATTGATTTTGGGTGTCGTCCTGAAGATGCGGATCGACTGGTAATGGAGTCCAAACAAATTATAGACAACCTAAAAAAATCACCTGAAACTGAGAGGAATTTGTTTATAGCAGTCAAGAATAGATTAATGCCCTTAAGCAATGTAGAAACCAATAAGGAAGCCCTAAAAAAGCTGTATATACATCATAGATATGGATATCCTTGGATAAGTAAATTGACCGTGCGTGATTATATCGGTTCACTTTCATTGGAAGACTTACAGGAATCGGCGGAAAAATGGATGGCACCAGAACCTTTTGAGTTTAGGATGGTACCCCAATAGAGAATGAATAGGATTGATTATTTTGGAATAGGAATGAAATATAAAATGGAGTGCACGGCTCCATAATTACTTGCTGTGCACTCCATTACAATACCATTTTCCCATTCAGGAAAATTAAAGGTCAATTACTTCACCAGAGCCATCAAGTGGTTGTGAAGTATCGGGCGTTGCATAAACTTTATGAATTGTTGGGTCTGGCAAAAATCTAATTTTGCAATCATTGGTTCCCTCGCAATCAACGTTTACGGGCTGCCAATCTCCTGGAGAAGCTTCGTAGTAGCCTTGTGTTGTGTTTTCATTTGTCCCTACAAACGCAAAGGACAGTGCAATGGCAAAAACAAATGCCAACATCGGTAATATTAATTTTAACTTTTTCATGATACTGTAATTTTAATTAATAAAAAGTGCCTACTCTTTTATACAGGTTTTCGGTCTTTCCCCTGCTCTTGTTGCGCAACAAAATATCATTCTACATTTTCCTGTTTTTTTTGTTATAATGCCCCATGAGTCCTAGATGGTTTCAATCGCCGCATTCTTTTTCTGTCCATGTGGGAGGATATGATACCATGTAGGGCCAGTAAAAGCAGCAATAAGTTTAAAATTAAATGCTGCTCCCAGCTCAACAGCGATATCACCCCTCCACAGGAACAGGGAAGATAAGGGGCAAAAAATACAATGGCCAGGGTGTAGCCGGTAAATAGGAGCATTAGGACTGCTGCTCCATAAAATCCGATCAATCTTGTTTTTTTCCAAATCAATATCAGGGCAATGGCCAGTTCCGATAGCGGTATGGCCCAAGAGGCAAAAGAAGCCATGGCCTTGCCCCCAAGTATGGGTGAGTTTCTAATATTGTCATAGAATAATTGACCTTCCAGGAGTTTGACCATCCCGGTATAAGTGAAAAGGATTATGAAAAGCAAACAGCTTAATTCTACAATTACCTCCCTATATTTTCTATGCCACCTCATATCATTTGTACTGTTTTGATATTGAATGGTATAAAGGTAGTTGGTGGTAATTATCTCTCTAGGATATTAACTGTTCTGAAAGGGATTAGTTTAATTGAAGCAATGCATTTAGGAGTTGGCCCTAAGGTCTCTAGGGGTATAGCCATAACGGGCCTTGAATTCCCTTGAAAAGTGTGTGGCATTCTTAAATCCGTTTTGTCTGGCTATTCTTTTAAATGGTTCGTTGGATCTTTTTACCAATATATGGGCGTTCCTGAGGCGTTCGTTCTTTATAAATTGAAAGACCGTCATTCCATATAATTCCTTGAATCCACGCTTGAGTTTATATTCGTTGGTGCCAAACTCATGGGCCAATTCCTTCAGGGAAGGAGCGGCTTTGTCCGGATTATTTTTTAAATAAGTACCTATGGCCCGGAACTTTTCGATGTCAGAAACTTTTAGAAAAGATTTTTCTTCCAGAAGATTTTTTGTTTTGGATTTTGGAAGTCGTATTTGCCTTAAAATTTTGGATTTCAGTTTTCTTTCCTGGAGTTGGGTATTTTTGATAATGTCCGAGGATATAACCATATATCTGGCTGTAGAAATTGCATCGCTGGGCAATCTTATAATCTTACAGTTGGCTGGAAGTTGTATGGTCTCCTGGGTCCTGAATATTAGTTTTATATTTTTTTCAGAAGAACTATTTAAGATGAAAACCTTTTTTATGCGATCCCAATTAATCAAAGAATCTTTATGGAGAAGCTTCCAAAAGGGGGTATGGAGAAGCTCTTCCTGGGTGAAATTCAATAAGGTAGGAACATCCTGACTTAGATAGACTACTTCAAATTTTTCGTTCAGTAAAAAGGTCATTTGTACTAAGTGCATATAGGAGTCGTGCATATTTATATATCCTTGGTGCAGAAAAGAGTCTTTTATCTCTTCGGCAACGATATTTACAATGGCTGTAAGGGCCTCTAATTCATCCTTTTTGTCTGATCGTTCCAATCGATAGGAGAAATTACCCTTGGATATTTCTATCAATAATTGAAAAACTTTATCTAGTCTGTGATTGTATTCAATATTTTCCATGTTATGAATTTTTATTCAGAACTACATTTGAAAATCTCTCCATTTAAAGATGAGCAACGTAAGGATCTAGTCTACATAATCGGAAAGAAATTTTATTCCCTCCAACTCAGTGCCTACAACCTTGATAGGATTGGGAGGAGTGTTGGCTTTTAGGTAAACGTTGGATAAAATATGGGATAAGGGGTTGTCCGATATAAAGGCTACGGCTTTTGTAAGCTGGGCCCCCTCTGTAGAAAGGTACCTACGGGCATCTTTATCAATATGTTTAATCCCTCTAATATCGCATAATATGGGGTATGCTTTCCCATTTTGAAAAGCAATTCGTTCAGTAACTATTTCTATGGCCTCGGCCAACCTAAGAATTATATTTTCTTTATAGGTAAAGAATAGTATACCATTATCTATTTTGTAGGTAGCATAGTCGTTTACAATACCTTTTTTCATTGCAACTTATCTAAAAACGTTTTTTAAAGTAATGATTTTTCATTAAAATTTTGTAAGAAAATCGACGTAAAGTGTAAGAACTGACCTGTAAGGGATTTTTAATGCTCTATAAAGGATTTATTATATATAGAATTAATGATGTTTATGTTTACTTGATTGATTTTGTGTAGTTTATGTTTTGTTTTTAAGAGGATGCTTCTTTTAGCTAAACGGCTCATACCAATAAAATTAGAACATAATGGCAAAAATCAAACCCAATAATTTCCTTGACACAGTAAATAGGGTATTTAACGAAGCTAAACAACAAGGGGTGTTACACCTATATGCAGAGGGGGATGAATTAACCGGGAGACATCTACGTATAGGCAAGAAGAACCTATTTCATTTTGGTACCACTGGTTACCTTGGACTGGAGCAGGACGAACGATTAAAGAGAGTGGCAGCAGAGGCCATATATAGATATGGCACTCAATTTCCCCTTTCAAAGACTTATGTTTCACATCCGTTATATCGTGTATTGGAAGAAAAAGTGGCCAAAATGTATGACAATCCTGTGATTATTACCAAGAATAGTACACTGGGGCATTTGGGGGTTATTCCTAGTGCTGTAGGGGATCAGGATGCGGTAGTCTTAGATCATCAGGTGCATTGGAGCGTTCAAAGTGCTGTAAAACTACTAAAGTCTAGAAGTGTTCCTATAGATATGATCAGACACAACAATCTTGAAATGTTGGAGGATCGAATTAGAAAACTATCCGCCAGACACAGGAGGATTTGGTATATGGCAGACGGAGTGTACTCCATGTACGGGGATGTCGCGCCCGTATCAGAGTTGATGGTTCTTTGCAACAAGTATGCTCAACTACACCTTTATTTTGATGACGTACATGGCATGAGCTGGATAGGAAAGCACGGTACCGGATATGTATTGGAAAAATTAAAAGAACTGCCGGATCAGGTATTGCTTTTTGGTACCTTAAGCAAAACGTTTGGAGCCAGTGGATCCATGTTGGTGTGTTCCAATACTAAAATGTATGCTAGGATAAAGAATTTTGGTGGTCCATTAACCTTTTCGGCCCAATTGGAACCTGCGTCCGTAGCGGCTGCCATTGCCTCGGCGGGGATACATCTTAGTCCGGAAATCTATTTGCTCCAGTCCCAGTTACAGGAACGTATTTCATATTTTAACAGCCTACTCTCAAAAACTGGACTTCCACTTGTAAAACATAATAACTCTCCGGTATTCTATATCGGTACAGGGATGCCGGTCACCGGATATAATTTTGTAAACCGACTTATGAAGGAAGGGTATTTTGTGAATTTAGGGCTGTTCCCAGCAGTGCCAGTGAAAAATACAGGAGTACGTATTACCATTTCCAGACACAACCAAAAAGAGGAAATAAAAGGGTTGGTGGAAGCCATGGAATATCACTACCCATTAGCCTTGAATGCTACACAAACCACAAATAATAAAGTGAGACAGGCCTTTAAGATGGCCGCTCCCACTAATAATGCTGAGGAGGACCAATCTAAGGTTAAACTAGCCGTGCATCATTACCGTAGTATATCCAATATCGATCAAAAGGAATGGGATAAGTTAATGGGAGGTTACGGCGTATATGATTGGAAGGGACTGGATTTTTTGGAGAAACTATATGACCTAAACAAGCGGAGAGAAGAAAATTGGCAATTTCATTATTTTATTATTCGTGATCTTATGGACAGACCAATTCTGACCACTTTTTTTACCTATGCCCTTTGGAAAGACGATATGCTTTCATCCGAGTCGGTATCCCTTAAAGTGGAGGAAGTCAGACAAAGGAACCCTTATCATTTAACCTCTTATACATTGGCTATGGGTTCCTTGTTTACCGAGGGAAACCATATGTATTTGGATAAATCCCACCCTTTGGCGTACGAAGCCCTACATTGCCTACTAAATCAATTAGAGAATACAGATCATAAATTGAATACAAATATGATGGTTTTAAGAGATTTAGAAAAGGATGAAAAACTGGAGGAGTTTTTTCACAATCATGGTTTTGTACAAGTGACCATGCCTGAGACTAGTAGAGTATCCAATTTTCAATGGAAGGGGAAAGATCATTATTTGTTAAAACTTTCATCGCGGTCCAGAAGTCATTTTAGAAAGGACATACAACCCTTTGAAAAGCACTTTAAGGTAGAAATAACCGATAAACTTAACACAGGACAACATAGGTATTTTTATGAGCTTTTGGAAAATGTTCGGGGAAATAATTTGGGTTTAAATACATTTTCTTTTCCCCAAAAAATAGTAAGGCTGATGTCCGATCATCCGGGATGGGAGTTCATTGTTCTTAGTCTAAGGGCTTCCCTCACCAAGGACAAAAAAGAAACGGTTGTAGGCGTAATGTTTTGTTATACCAATGTGGGCAATGTATATGTTCCTGCCTACGTGGGATTGGATTATACATATGCCAGGAAACACCAGGTATATCGGCAATTGTTGTACCAAACGGTTAAGAGGGCAGGGGAGTTAGGATGTAAATCTATCGAATTTGGTATGACCGCGGCCTTTGAAAAAAGAAAGATCGGGGCGGAAACTATTTCAAAGGTGGCCTACATTCAAGCCAAGGACAACTATAAAATGGAGCTTTTGGGAATATTGGAAAGTAGTGGATAAGCTCTATACGCCCCCATAAATCTTATTGACCCAAAACAGACCTTCTGAATTGCTATTCACCAACATATCATTAAAAAATAGAAGGATGGATAACAAATTCGATCAGATTATCGTTAACTTTTTCGAGAAACTCAACGAGCTAGATCCAGATACCTGTACTGATCTAAAAAGGATAAATGAGGGCATTCACCTAAGTAACAATGTCCTTTATTTACTGAAATTGGCTGTAGAGAAAAGAGGCTTTAAATCTACCGAGGAAGAAATATTTTTCTTCAAAAAGATTAAGTCCGAACCCTTAAGCTATCTCGTTTACTTTAGTGAAGTTAGGTCTTGTCAACTATTGATGCCAAAAATGGGTCTAGGCAATCAATTGAATTTTTTGGAAAAGAAAATCAAAAGAATCAACAAGTTCTTTAATAGAAACTGGGATTTTGTGCACTATATGGAACAAGATCAAACCTACTTGGATGTTCAGTATTTTACTCGGTGCAATCCAATATTTCCCCTTTACGCCTTACCGGAAGCATGCTATTTGGACCTCAAGTTCTTCACCTCCCATGACATGCTCTGGGCCAGGATAAAGGGTATGAATAATTTTATTCTTTACCTACAGCGACGAATAAAACATTTAAAATTATCGAAGCACAATGCCATGATAACAGGAAGACCCAAAAGGCCGCTTGTATGGTCAGCTTCCAAAGCTGCCATGACTGAATTGATATATGCCTTATACTCTAGCCGTGTTGTGAACAATGGCAAGGAGGACATTAAGGGTATTGCATCCGCATTTGAGGAGCTCTTTAATATTAAACTGGGCAATATTTACAAAACCTATGCGGAGATAAAAACCAGAAAGGACAGTAAGACGCGTTTTTTGGAGGAGCTGATCATAAGATTTAATCAAAAGGTATATGAGGATGATGGTTTATAGAATAGTTAAATACCGTAGGTGTAACACAGATTAGCGATTACACAAATAAACAAGACTAGATTTGCAATATATGTATTTTTCTGACTAAATTTATCCGTTGATAATATAAAATAGTCGTTTTGAAGGTTTTATTTCAACTTAGAGTTCAGTCCTACTTTATGGATCAAGTATTCATAAGTAGAAAGGAGCTTATTGAATTGATAGGGAATGATTATCCTAAAATGAAAAAGGGCACGATCGCGGTGTATATTTCAAAATTAAAAACTCAAGGTATTTTAGAAAGTTCATCTAGGTCAATTTATAAACTAAAAAATCAACCCTCTCCAAGTACAAGTAAGAAAGAGCAACTTTTTCCAGCAATGGGAACCCAGTAGCAAGGTTATTGATGCTGTTTTTTTAATCTATTCCGTAACATTTTCATATCATCACTGACTTTCCTATCCAGTATTTTTGCGTAGTGTTGAGTGGTTTTAAGGGATATGTGTCCTAGCATTTTGCTAACGGATTCAATGGATACACCGTTGGTCAAGGTTACAGTGGTGGCAAAAGTATGTCTGGCCAAATGGTAGGTAAGATTTTTATTAATGCCACAGAGATCAGCTATCTCCTTAAGATAGGCATTCATTTTTTGATTGCTCAACACAGGCAATATTCTGTCTCCATTTAGCACGGCCGGATGCTCCGCATATTTATCGATAATGGCCTGTGCAGATGGCAAAATGGGTATATTGCTCCTAGTATCCGTTTTGGATCTTTTTATTTTTATCCATTTTTCACCGTCAATACCCAAGACAACATTATCATTGGACAGCTTTTTGACATCAGAATAAGCTAATCCGGTAAAACATGAAAATAGAAAGATATCCTTAACTTGATCCAATCTAGCATTGCTAATTTCCTTCTCCAACATCTGTTGAATTTCAGATTCGGTTAAAAATTCACGGTCTACAATTTTTAATCTGCCTTTCCAATGGAGGAAAGGGTCCTTCTGAATCCAATCATTGGCAAAGGCTATGCGGACAATCTTTTTAAAATTAGTAATGTACTTTGCAGCAGTATTATGTGAGCAATCCCGTTCAGTTTTTAAATAATATTCAAACCCATCAATAAAAGCATGATCTACTTTCTTGATCGGGATGTCCGCTACTTTATATTCTTTTATGATATAGGCCTCTACATGCTTTTTGGCTGTGCAATACCGTTCTATAGTACCTGGGCAAAATCTTTACCTACTAGCTGACTGATTTTATCATTATGATCTTGGAAAATTTCAAGCAACATTTTCTCTTTTTCAGCTTTACCAAGAAAAATGTTCTTTATTAAATTGGCAGTAATAGGTTTATTTTGAGCCAAAAGATTTTCCTGAATTTGAATAATTCTATACCGAATCTTGTCCATATAGGTATTTAATTCACGAACTTTTATTGTGGTTCCTTTCATTTTGCCAGCTGCGGCATTCCATTTGGTAATGGTAACCTTTCTTTTTATACTGAATTCACTACGTTTGCCATTAACCGTTATTCTCGCATAAATAGGGGCTTCTCCCGAGGTGTCGACATCGTTTCCCCTTGGGTAGAAAAGGATGGAAAATGTATTTTTCATAGGTGAGTATTAAATTGCGTAATAAATATACAATATAAATATGAAATACATGTTATGCAACTGTCTGAATTGTAGTTAATTATGGCTAAATCGGTGCGTAATTTTAATTATTAAAAATACGCACCGAATACCGCACCTTTTTTATGGATCAATCTCAAAACTTGGGTCTGAAGAGAAAAATAATTTTCTTTGTGCTTTAAATTACATTGATGAATA
>CAXAVP010000087.1:0-16204 GCA_963972175.1 uncultured Arenibacter sp. | reverse complement strand
ATTAGTTCCTGTATCACTTGCTACCGCGCTTCGCTCGTACCAAGTGGCAGTCACTGTATGCACGCCTTGCGTGATTAGTTCCAGCAACCGATCCTGCAGCGCTACGCTTGCAGAACCGGGCTGTCACTGTATGCACGCCTTGCGTGATTGGTTCCAGCATCCGTTCCAGCTTCGCTAGGCTCGCGGTACTGGGCTGTCACTGTATGCACGCCTTGCGTGATTAGTTCCAGCATCCGTTCCAGCTTCGCTAGGCTCGCGGTACCGGGCTGTCACTAATACGCCGCCGCTTTTTTTGAAGTCCCTTCATGGATCAAGTTCATTTTCTGGGTTTTTACATATTTATGCAAATAATTGTAATAATCTAAATAAGAAAAATTCTGTGTTTCTAACGCCCCTGAACTGTGTCCTAAATGCCTAGATCTTTGCGTTGAATTATTCTGCCTATGCGTTGGTGCTTCTGTTGTTGAAATAGTTCAAGATCGTTTTGTAATTCATTTGTATAGATTTTGCAATTGTATTGAAGGACTTTAAATTTGAGTTTTCTAGGTCGTTATACCACTGTGTCAATTTTAGTCTTGCCACATCCATAATCGTATTATTTTCATATATATAGCTTAATGCTTGGGCCAACTTAGGTCTATATGCAATGAAGTAAACTTACGCATCGTGTTACATGGCTTGGGAATATTATGTAGGTAGATCTTCTTTTTTTAATAATATAAATTATAGACATTATTTTTTTTAACAATTTTTTGCCACGGTGGTTTGTGGATTCAACTATAGTATTTTTAAATTTTAGAACAAAGTCGTTCCTATATCTAATATCACACCAATTGTGCGCTATTTCCAAATAATATTTAATTGGTATTGCTTTGATTTATAGTTTTGTGATGTAAAATCACGTTCATTTATCTAAGCTTTTTCTAAATGCGGTTTCAATAACTGGCATTTTAATTGTGCACGTATTTTAAAACACCAAAAGACAGTAAAATGAAATTTACCGGCTTATTCTTTTTACTTTTCCAAATATTAGCCGTTCAGGTCCGGTCATCCGTTGATGTATTCCCGGAACTACAATTGATCAACGATAGCTTACAATATAAGGAAAAGGTATATCTTCATTTGGACAAATCCTATTATAATGTAGGAGGAGATATTTGGTTCAAGGCGTACCTCGTCAATGCGGGGACGCATCGCCAAGGGGAGCTAAACAATGTACTATATGTGGATATAATCGATTCTAAGGGTGCCATCAAGGACTCAAGGATCATCAAAATAGAAAATGGGGCAGGCTATGGGGATTTTGTGTTGCCAAATGGTATGCCTGGCGGGGAATATACGATAAGGGCCTATACCAATTATATGCGGAACTTTGACGTTTCTTATTTTTTTAGGAAACGTATCTATATAAACGCACTACCAAAGGCCGATGTGGAAGAGCTCGCACAGTTCACAACTGCGCAAATGCCTAAGCAGGGACCCGACCTGCAATTTTTTCCAGAAGGGGGCCAGATGGTAAATGGTTATTTCAACCGCGTAGGCTTCAAGGTTATAGGGTTTCATGGCAAGGGGTTGGACATTTCAGGAATAATAACGGATGGACATGGCGTTGAAGTTTCCAAATTTTCCACCTCAAAGTTTGGTATGGGGATGATCAACCTGAAACCGGATAAGGCAAATAAGTATAGGGCGGTCTTGGACTATAAGGGGAAGAGTTATTCCTATGACATACCGAAAGGGCGGGATATGGGCACCTTGTTCCGTGTACAAGAACTGAAGGACCATTACCAAGTGGGAATCTTGAGCACAATACCAGATGGGATTAAAGGATTTCGTATTATCGGGGCGTATCGCAATGGGGTTTTATATGACGCAAAGATTAAAGGAGAAGGGAACAAGGCGGTCATTAAGGTAAAAAAGGACCTATTGGCGACCGGCATAGTGCGGTTCACTCTTTTGGATCAAAACGCTATAGCAATCTGTGAGCGCTTGGTATTCTATGATGGCGATGTTTCTCCCAAGCTGGAGAATGTGCCAAGTTCCAACAACTATTCAAAGGAAGGCATGGTAGAACTCAAATTAGATCTTGACAGAGAAATTTCGGCGGACCTGTCCCTTTCTGTTACGGATGTGGATGTGGCGCAACCTAGGGAAGGGCAACCCGACCTGCGGACGTATTTGTTGTTGGATTCAGAAATAAAGGGTGAGATAGAAAGCCCAGGGTACTATTTTTATTCGGACGATCCCCAACGTAGAAGGCACTTGGATTTTTTGATGATGACCCAGGGGTGGTGTCAGTTCATATTGGACGATACCGGTAAAAAGAATGGTACGGACCTAGATTTTTTTAGCGAGACTGGGATTACTATAGAAGGGAATGTTCTTAAGGGTCTTAAAGGAAAAAGAGTTGGAGGGGCCCATGTTACCATGACCTATTGGGACGAGGGCGGTATAAGTAAAGACAAGATGATAACGGACGCCAATGGACATTTTAAATTTCTAGGCTTAGACTTCATGGATGAAAGCAGTTTGGTAATCGAAACCAAGGATCACAAGAGTAGAAATAGTGGTCTTTTTGTGGAACTGGATTCAATTATTAGGCCATCCGTAGCAAGTAACGGTATTGGTGGCTATTTCAATACCGAGAGATTCGAATTATATATGAACGATCCTTCCAACCGGAAGCGATTCAACGAATCTTTAATCCCCGATGACGGAGTAATAGAACTGGATGAAGTTGAAGTTCAGAGTAGATGGAAGGAATTGAGTAATGACAGAACAGCAACAAATTCATTACATAGAACAGCTAATAATACACTAGATTTTAGAAATTCTCGAGATAAGTCATATTCTACTTTGCCGGATGCCCTAAGAAGCCAAGTTCCCGGAGTCAGTGTAATAGCAGATACAATTGTAATCCGTGGAAGAGGCTCTTTTTCTAGAAGTGCTTTGCCCCTTTTTCTTTTAGACGGAGTTCCTGTAGAATATGGCGCAATTAAGTATTTGTCTACTTGGGAAGTAGATTTTGTAGATGTCTTGAAAGGGGCGAAGGCTGCCATTTATGGTTCTCGCGGTGCCAATGGTGTTATAGCTATTTATACTGCCACTGCTAACGAAGAATCTGCGATTATACGGAAGAAAAATCCGGATAGATATATTCATGAAGGCTTTTACCCGAGACGTAAATTTTATAATCCCGTATTTGGGGACTTTGCTAGGACTCCAAAAAAAGAGTAGAGTTCTACTTTGTTTTGGGAACCTACTGTTATCCTAGAAGCTACGGGTAAGTCTAAGATTAGTTTTCCGGCAGGGACCAGACCAGGTGTTTTTAAAGCGGTCTTGCAAGGGCTTACTACAACTGGAGTGCCGCTATACTCGGAAGCCCTTTTTACAGTAGAATGATTAAGTATTCGTTTTTTTAGCGTTGAGCCGTACTTTTTACTGGATTCTGTCTCCAGTCTCATATATAATAAGGTGGTTAGTCAATAATAGACGAACTGGCATTAGGGGTTACAAAAAATAATATAGTTACAAGTGTAATGTCAATTTTAAACAATGATTGCTAACGAGGAAAGACTAAATGCACTGTCTCATGCCCTGGGAATATTCCTGGGGCTTATTGGCTTTGTGGTATTGTTAGTAAGCATTGACCAACACGTGCAGTATAGCGTGTTTTCTACAATTGTGTATAGTATCACTGTCTTACTATTATTTACAGCTTCCACTATCTACCATGGCACTAGGGATGGGGAATTAAAAAGGAAGTTGCGCATTCTGGACCATATTAGTATATATTATTTAATTGCAGGGACCTATACCCCTGTAACCTTATATATGCTGGAGAATACCAGCGGTTGGCCAATATTTTATGCTGTATGGGGCATTGCAGCGCTGGGTACCCTATTAAAATTGTTTTTTACTGGAAGATTCGAAATCCTTTCTACCCTCTTGTATCTGGTGATGGGCTGGTTAATTGTATTGGATTTGGACAACCTAAGGGCAGTTACCTCTACTATAGGAATTAACTCCCTGTTCTTGGGCGGCGGCTTTTATAGTATAGGGATCGTTTTTTATGTCGTAAAACAAATTCCCTACAACCACCTTATATGGCATTTATTTGTTTTGGCCGGAACTGGTTGTCATTGGTTTTTTATTTTTTACGATGTGGTCTAAGGCCTAATAATATCCTCGTATTCCTTATAAAAGCTTTCCAATTGTTCCATGTTATCCCTTAAAAATATCATGGTTTCTTGCCAAGTATTCTTGTTATGGATGGATACATTTTCTTTGCTTACTGATATTCTTGATATTTCCTTCCCGCTATCTAGGTAAACCGTATCTTCAAAAATGGCGCTAGGCAAATAGTCTTGCTTTAATAATGATTGAAGCGAGATCAATTTTTCCCATAATTCCATCCTTTTTTCCAGATCCTGATTTTCTATATCGATGGATACCATCGCTCTTTTTTTATCAAAATGAAATTTAAATGCAAAATCTTTTATTTGGGTGTTGTATAGTATCCATTTTCTCGGAAAGGATTTTCCAAAAGAAATCCAAAAATCCTGCCGTAACCTTTTTGCTTCTTCTTTACTGAACATTAACTACATTAATTAAAACCTATAATAAGTTGAGATAAACCCATGTTCACAAAAATAGTACAATAGCATTTAAAGATAAGCTCTTTATAATATTCCTGATTGCATTTACTGTAAAAGGCTTACAATAAATAGGCTATGCCAATTCCCAGCATGATAACTACTAGTTTATGCAGGTTAAATTTATGGGCCTCGGAACTTTCAAAGAGGATAACCGTGGAAATATGTAGAAATACCCCTATAACTAAAGCATTTAAGAAAACGGAGTATTTACGGAAAATTTCAAAATTAGCCGCAAAATAGGTGCCTAGTGGCGTCATTAGGGAAAAGAGGACTATAAAATACAGTGCACTTTGTAGCTTTATTTTAGAGCCAAGTAGAAATATGCTGAGAATAATGGCTATGGGTACTTTATGGATCAAAATTCCGTAAAGCATGGTGCCGTGATTTTCTATGGGCAACCCCTCTAGAAGGGAATGCAGGCATAAGCTAATGAACAGCATCCAAGGAAAATCGGATTTATCGGCATCAATATGTACATGCCCATGTTCCGCTCCCTTTGAGAAAAATTCTAGAAAAATCTGAAGCAGGATGCCCAGCATAATAAAAACCCCTACCGTTTTAGGAGCGGCGTGGCCATAAACCTCAGGAAATAATTCAAAGACGGTAAGAGCCAAAAGAAAGGCTCCGCTAAAAGCCAATAAGAGTTTAAATACCTCTTTGTTTTTAGGTTTTGTGAAGAACACAAATACAAAGCTTGTCAAAACCGCAAGAATTGGTAATAAATATTTCATTTGGGATTCATTATGGTATAGTACAAAATCACCATATTATTTAATTGGGGCCAAAATTAACGTATTTTTGCCGTAATCTTAAAGATACACATGAACAATAATTTTAAAATGGTAGCCAAGACCATGTTTGGGTTCGAAGAGATCTTGGCGAAAGAATTACGCAACCTAGGGGCCGGAAATGTAAAAGAGGGGGTGAGAAGCGTCTTTTTTGAAGGAGATACAGGATTTATGTACAAGGCAAACCTTTGCTTGAGAACTGCCATTAAAATTGTAAAACCCATCCATTCATTTCGGGTTAGAAATGAAGACGACCTCTATAGGAAAATATATTCCATGGATTGGTTTAACTACCTTTCTATTGATACCACTTTTGCAATTGACGCCACTGTTAATTCAGATAATTTTACGCATTCGTTATACGTTTCCCAAAAGACCAAGGATGCTATTGTAGACAAATTTAGGGATACCGATGGGGGTAGACCCGATGTGGATATAAAATTTCCAGATGTTAGAATCAACATCCACATACAAAATGATCAATGTAATGTGGCTTTGGACTCCTCTGGAAGATCTTTGCATCAAAGAGGTTATAGAACCGCTACTAATATTGCCCCCATCAATGAGGTGTTGGCCGCCGGTCTTTTGTTATTGAGCGGCTGGGACGGTCAATCCGATTTTCTGGATCCCATGTGTGGTAGTGGCACATTATTGACGGAGGCAGCCATGATTGCCTGTAATATTCCAGCCAATATTAATAGAAAGGAATTTGCCTTTGAGAAATGGCACGATTTTGACGCCGATCTTTTTGAAAAGATTATAGATAGTAGTTTAAACAAAACACGGGAATTCCATCATAAGATAGTTGGATATGACAAGGCACCTTCTGCAGTTAGAAAGGCCCAAGAAAATGTGGTTAATGCCAACTTGTCCGACTATATAACGATTGAAAGAAAGAATTTTTTTGATACGGAGAAATTCACGGAAAGTCATTTGCATATGGTGTTTAATCCGCCTTATGGGGAGCGTCTGGATATTGAAATGGAGGACTTTTATACCGATATAGGAAATACCCTGAAAAGAAATTACCCAGGAACGGATGCCTGGTTTATAACCTCCAACTTGCAAGCCTTAAAATTCGTGGGGTTAAGACCATCAAGAAAAATAAAACTATACAATAGTCATTTGGAGTCGAGGCTAGTCAAATATGTCATGTACGAGGGCAGTAAAAAAGCCAAATTTAACAAGAGAAGGATAAAAGGCATATAGATAATCTATATAAGGCTATGGGTAAGGCCTGTATAGCGAATATTAAATTATACTTGTGAAACGGAAATATAAGGCGTTGTTATTTAATTTTATAGGTTTTGCGATTCTATTTCTTGGCATTAGACTATTATTAGGGTTCTTTTTTCATTTGCATCACCTTGTTGTAGCTATTGTTGCAGCTCTTGGGGCCAGTATATTGGCACCAAAATTTGCTGTGATTAAATCCTCGGGAAAGGAGAAACTAGTTATGAAATGGGTTTTTATAAAAGGTTTTCGAGAAGTTTAAATTACTCAGGACCTAGTTCCTCTTCTTTCTTTTCCTCTTTTTTATCGTCAAGTTTTTTAGCCTTCTTGTATAAAGGCAAAAAATAGGTGATAGAATAATTATAGCCAACCCCGAAATTACTTCCATCTGTCACCTTATTAAACCCGGGAATCCAGAGATTTGGAAAATCTTCCGACTCCTTGTTGCTGACCAAGAAACCAATTCGCACACTGGCTCCAAGATATATGTTGGCAAATAGCTCTGCCTTTACTCCAACCACAGCTTCCAACCAGCTTGCAGACAGGCCGCTAAATTCTTGGGATATATCGGACCCGGGAGCAAAGCCGTTTACGGCATTGGGCTCAGGGTTAATCTGGTAATCCGGATCGGTCCAATACCTATTGGTGTCATAGATCTGATAGTTGTTCATGGTCTGGCTAAAGCTACTATAGGCATATCTTCCTCCAACATGTATTGAGTTGTTCATGCCGTACCAGTTACCATAGGTGTTAAAGTCTACCCCTAGTTTTAAATAACTACCTGAAGTTGTAAAATTATACAGGTCCTCTTGTTTGGTATTCTTTTCGTTGCCTAGTTCTGCTGCTACATAAAGCCTGTTCGTTAGCCTGTAGTCCCCAACCAATTCCAGACCTGTATAGTCCTCGTTTAAAAAAGAAAGCAAGGGTTTACTTAGGTCTATTCCAAACCGTATTCCGTAGGGGTCGGTATGGGCAACGGTATCTTTTGGTTGCAAGTCTATGGGCTTGGTCTGTGATAGACCTAGCGCGAACCCAAGGCACATAAAACTACTAATGAAATATTTTAACATGGGCTTCTGTTGAATTTTCTACCAATGGGCTAATGATTTCAATTTCCTTGATCCAATTCTCGGTTTCCGCTTCCAAGTCGCTCTCCACATTTTCAAAATTGGCAATATACCCACATGCCCTGGAAATAAACTTGTCTATTCTGGTGTAATTAAAATTTAAGGTGTCCACATCTCCACCTTCCAAAGTAACCGTGTTTCCTTCCGTATCCTCTTCTTCAACATCCGAAGAATTTTTAATGAATTGGAATCCGGTCGTATTTTCAGAAACTTTTAAAGGTATGGCAATGGAATCTAAAGCACTTCTGTCCGACATAGTGGTCACAGTGGTGTTCTGTCCTACACCAACTACCCTCAATGAAGGGACAGATTTTAGTTCGGTGGGATTATCAATATCGTAAAAACGTATCACTAAAAGTGGAGTGTCCCCATCTATACAAATATCGTCTTTTTCGCAAGCCCAAAAACCACTCATTAGGGCAAGAACTAATACGCTTAGGATTTTGACTTTTTTCATTGGCGATAGCACTAGCTGGTCCTTTTTTTCAAAAGTACAACATTTTCAACATGATGGGTTTGAGGAAACATGTCCACCGGCTGTACCTTTGTTATTTCGTAGTCTTCTTTCATAAGTTCCAGATCCCTGGCCTGGGTAGCACTATTACAACTAACATAGACCACTCTATCTGGGGCTATATTTAATATTTGTTGTACCACAGCTGCATGCATACCATCCCTAGGCGGGTCTGTAATTATGAGATCGGGTCTGCCGTGTTCCGCAATAAAATCTGGGTTGAATACATTTTTCATATCCCCCACGTAAAAGTCCACATTATCTATCTTATTTCTACTGGCATTGGCCTTGGCATCGGCTATGGCTTCGGGAACGGCTTCTATTCCAACCACTTTCTTAGCCTTTTTGGCCACAAATTGAGCTATGGTACCCGTGCCTGTGTATAGATCGTAAACCAGTTCTTCTCCGGTTAGTTCGGCAAAATCACGGGTTATCTTATAAAGCTCATAGGCTTGGTCCGAGTTGGTTTGATAAAAGGATTTGGCATTAATTTTGAATTGCAGCCCTTCCATTTCCTCAAAAATATGATCGCGACCAGAAAAACATATTATTTCCTGATCATAAATGGTGTCATTCTGTTTTTGATTGATGACGTACAACAAGGAGGTTATTTCTGGGAAGGTATTGGCCAGGTGGTTCATAAGGAGTTCCCTTTTCTCCAAATGATCCTCATAGAACTGTACCATGACCATAATTTCACCGGTTGAAGAGGTACGTATCATCACGGTACGCAACATGCCCCATTGATTACGGGGATTAAAAAATGTGATTTTATTTTTTATGGCGAAGTCCCTTATCTCCAACCTAATGGCATTGGAAGGATCTTGTTGTAAATGGC
Organism: uncultured Arenibacter sp.; assembly: GCA_963972175.1. GTDB lineage: Bacteria > Bacteroidota > Bacteroidia > Flavobacteriales > Flavobacteriaceae > Arenibacter. The sequence continues at coordinate 7,046 of CAXAVP010000087.1, read as the reverse complement.
ATTTTTTGATATCCAATATTTTGTCCCACATACCCGGTATATGAAAACCTAAGGCATTTTTGTCTTCTATTTCCTCGCCCGAATTAATTTCCTCTAAGCTTAACCATCTACTATCTGAAAAGGAGAATTCCATCTTATTCCTATAGAAGTATTGTTTCTTAGAGCCTAAAATAGGCGTCGTCTCCGGCAATTCAAGATGCCCAATTCGGCGGAGGTTGTTCTCCACTTCCTTTTGCTTATAGAACAACTGGTGCTCATATCCCATGTCCTGCCATTTGCAACCACCACACACCCCAAAATGTTCACAAACAGGGTTGGTTCTTTTGTCGGAATAGGTATGAAAATTAGTGGCTACGCCTTCAAAATAAGCTTTCCGTTTTTTGGTGGTCTGTACGTCCACGACATCTCCAGGAACGGTATTGGTCAAAAATATTACCCTACCATCCGGGGCCTTCCCAATTGTCTTTCCTTTGGCACCGGCGTCTACTACTTCAACGTTTTCAAAAACCTGTCTTTTCTTCTTTCTGCGCATGGGGCAAAAATAGGAGATTTTTTCAGGAATGACCTTGCATTTTAACATAGTCTTGCTGCAAACTTTATTATTCCTGATTTTTGACTATGATATATATACAAGCAAAATTAAAAATACCCTGGGAAAAGTTACAGCACGGTGGTGTGATGCTTTAATCTAAGCGTAGCATTTCTTATATATAATGGGTGTTTGGTAGGTGTATTGGCATCGTTGAAGTATATTGCTTACATCAATGACAAGTAGTATGTTTACTTTTTATGTTTTGATAATTTAAAAACAAGTCTTACTATTACTTTTAAATTAAGCCAAGCTCTAATGAAATTTTACCCAAGCAGTAAGCTGGGTAATAATAGAACAAATCAATAACCTAAAAATGAAAAAAATACTTTTCTGTTTAATGTGCTTCTGTTTTGTTTATGGAAATGCACAACGTAAAAAAAACTTAAAAAAACCCAATGTTCTATTTATTATAGCCGATGATTTAACTGCAACGGCGGTGTCATCGTATGAAAATATAGCGGCAAACACCCCTCATATAGACCGCTTGGCGGCTGAAGGTACAAAGTATACCAGGGCCTATACCCAATATCCGGTCTGTGGCCCTTCCAGGGCTTCTTTAATGTTTGGCTACTATCCCAATGCTACTACCACTTATGGATACGTTAGTGGAAGAAAAAATGTAGGTCCTTCACGTAAGTCACTTTCACAACTGTTCAAGGATAATGGGTATTACACCGCTCGGGTAAGCAAGATTTATCATATGGGAGTGCCAATAGATATTGAAACTGGTTCCAATGGTAAGGATGATGAGGCCTCTTGGACAGAGCGGTTTAACAGTCAAGGGCCGGAATGGACTGCGGAAGGAGAAGCCGAATTGGTACAAAACAACCCTTACGGACTTAAGCCTCGGAAAGGGGGCAACGTAATGACCATAGTAAAGGCAGATGGAGGCGATTTGGTACATTCAGACGGGAAAACTGCGGTGAAGGCCATAGAGCTCCTAAAGCAGAACAAGAAAAAACCTTTCTTTTTAGCGGTGGGACTGGTAAGGCCGCATGTGCCATTTGTGGCGCCCAAGGAATATTTTGAGCCTTATCCCCATCAACAAGTTGTATTGCCTCCTAAGGTAGAGAATGACTGGGATGATATTCCTGCAAGAGGAATAAACTACGTTACCAGTGTAAACGGGAAAATGTCCGAAGAACAAGAGAAAAAAGCGGTAGCAGCCTACTATGCTTCCGTATCCTATATGGATGCCCAGGTAGGAAAAATTTTAAAGACCCTAAAGGAAGAGGGATTGGAGGATAATACGATTGTTGTTTTTACTTCGGACCATGGTTTTCATTTGGGGGAGCACCGTTTTTGGATGAAGGTAAGTCTACATGAAGAATCGGTTAGGGTCCCTATGATCATAAAAGTCCCAGGCAAGGCTCCTGCAGTTTGCAATTCCTTTGCAGAGCTCTTGGACCTATATCCTACCTTGGCCGAATTAGCGGGACTTAAGGCTTCAGATGCGCTGCAGGGTAAAAGTTTGGTAAACACCTTGGACAATCCAACAGCTAAAGTAAGGGAGTATGCTTTTTCGGTAACCCAGGGAGGGAAATCATTTTTAATTCGTAACCATAAATGGGCATATATTCAATATGACGAAGATGCCGGGGCCGGAATGGAACTTTTTGATATGGAACACGATGCTAAACAGTACAATAATTTGGCGTATAATCCACATTATGCCAAAGTTGTGGAAACAATGAAAAGGACATTACAGGAAAAATTAAAAGAGGTTAGAACCAATGATTTGGATATCCAATATTAGCTATGATTGCAACAAATACTACATCAAACAGAAAATAGTAAATTACTTTTCTCTTTACATTCATCTTATAATGGTTATAACAACCTGTGTTAGTCGTACTCTTTGGACACTATCTTTCTTGGTCTTGACCATGACAGTTACTTTTTGCGCTCACGCCCAACATGTAAAGGTTCTCCCCGGTAAAATAAACGCCAAAATGGTGGATGTTCTTGAATGTCCCAATAAAATAATGGGCCAGTCCGTTTTGCAAATTCCTGGTTACTTTGTCTGGGGAGGTAGTGTGGTTAAGGGTCATGATGGCAAATATCATATGCTTTTTTCCATTTGGGAAAGTGGAATGGAAGGAGGTAGTTTTGTCAAGGATTGGGTGTTGCAGTCCAAAATTGGATACGCTGTTTCTGATTATCCGGACCGGGATTTTAAGTTTAAAAAAGTAGTGTTGAAAGGCAGGCGTTACCAAGGGGGTCATTCATCCTGGGACGCCCAAATGGTACATAACCCTCACCTTAAAAAGTTTGATGGAAAGTATTATCTGTATTATATAGGAGGTAAAGACCCCGGTAAACAGCCCAAGGGATCCAAAGCGGAAAATTTAGACCATCGTGGACGGGTACAACAATCCCTTTGTATAGGGGTTTTGGAATTTGATAGTTTTGAAAAGTTGCTTGCAGGTAATTTTGATCGCCCTAAACGTCCCTTATTATCTCCACGTACGAGGGTTAAACCGAACAATATCCTAGATGGTTCGCCAATAGGTACTGAGGCAAAACCAGATAATATTATTGTTGTAAACCCTTCGGTGGTCTATAATCCCAGTACCCAAAAGTACATGCTGTATTTTAAGGGCAATGTATATGAGCCTCATTGGAAGGGTGTTAATGGGGTTGCTATTGGTGATACACCAAAGGGGCCTTTTAAACCTTTGGATGTATTCGTTTTTGATGTTAGAATGCCCGACGGTTCTTTAGCAAGTACCGAAGATCCATATGTCTGGTACTCCAAGAAAATTCAACAATATATGGCAATAGTAAAGGATTTTTCAGGAAGACTAACTGGGTATAAAAAAACATTGGCTCTTCTGTCATCAAAAGACGGTATAAGTTGGAATCTGACAACAAATCCACTTTTTATGAAAAGGGAGTTGCGTTTATTGGATGGATCGCTCATAGAGGTAGACCGATTGGAACGCCCTCAATTGTTGTTGACCGAAGATGGTATTCCCCAATATCTGTACGCCGCAGCCGCTTTGGAAAATGTGAATAGTAAAAATGATGGCAGTTCTTTTAATGTACAGATTCCATTGCAAGTTGTTGTCGAATAGTCTTTAAATTAATAATTAAATAAGAAATAAAACGATATTGGGCGCTCATTAGGGCCGCTCCAATTGTAAATTGACTATTACAAATGAAATACATTTTAAGATTGTACGCGGTTACCATACTCTTGGTCATAGATATTGGGTATGCCCAAGACAAATCTGTGCAGAAGCCCCTATCTTTTATTGCCCAAAATTTGGAATTCAAGGGAGTTGCCGTTAAAGATGATAATTATACCTTTTGGGGTTGCGCCCCCATTATTGGTGAGGATGGTAAAACGCATTTATTCGTTGCGCGCTGGCCAGAAAAAAATGTAAATCCTGCATGGAGGAAATCTTCCCAAATAGCCCATTATGTTGCCGATTCACCTGAAGGACCCTTTGTGTTTTCGGATGTGGCCATTAAAGGGACAGGAAAGGATACCTGGGATAAGTATGCACCACACAATCCAGAAATCAAAAAGGTGGGCAAGGACTATGTATTGCTGTATATTGCCAATACTGATTATAACCAACCACCACATCCAAGTAATCAGCGTATTGGAATGGCTATTGCTAAATCTCCGTACGGTCCATGGAAAAAAGTGGGGAAAAAAGGGATGATTTTGGATGCGGAAAATCCTTTAAAATGGAATTATAGATCTAGTATGGGCGTGGCAAACCCCACCTTTTTGGAGGTAAATGGGAAATACTATTTGTATTTTAAGACCAAAACCACCGGTGGGATTTTAAAGTATGGCTTGGCTATCGCCAATAAATTAAAAGGCCCATATGTTATTCAAGATAAACCGGTTACCTCCAATAAAGGTGTCTTGGAAGATGGAACCGTTTTTGCCTATAAGGATTATATTTATTTGTTGACAACTGATAATCATGGTAAAAATACAGGTATAGTTGGTGGTGGAACGCTTTGGAAGTCCAAGGATGGCATTGATTTTAATTTGGAGGATGCCACAGTTGGTTATGATTTATTGCCAACCTATTACAAGGATTATGATCCGGCAAAAGCCGTCAAGATTTATGGTGTAGCCCCTAAGATGGAGCGCCCCAGAATTTTAATGATAAATAACATCCCGGCCTATTTGTACGGTCCATCTGGATGGAATATTTTTGGCGGAAATAGAACAGTTGGCCATGTTTTTAAAATAAATCTAAACGAATGAAATTACGTAATGTTTATTGGGTTCTACTGATACTTCCTTTTTTATCGGCTTCCCAAGACAAAAAAAACGATTTTAAAATTATTACCTACAACATTTGGAACGGTTATGACTGGGGCAAGGATAATCAAAGGAGGGAAAAAGTACAAAATTGGCTTAAAGATCAAGCTCCAGATGTCGTAGCCTTGCAAGAGCTATGTTCCTATACCCCTGAAAAACTTCGGGAAGACGCCCAAGCTTGGGGCCATGATTATTCTGTTTTATTGAAGACAAGCGGTTACTCCGTTGGACTAACATCTAAATATCCCATAGATGTAAAAGAAAAGATAATGGAAGGTATGCATCATGGAGCATTACACTGTACTACCAAAGGAATAGACGTACTTGTAGTACACTTGCATCCTGGAAGTATTGCAAGAAGACGGGAGGAGACTGAAATTATCAGTGAAAAACTGAAGTCAATAGCTACAACCACCTCAAAATATGTAGTACTCGGGGATTTTAATGCACATTCACCTCTAGATGCCCATTTGTATGATGACAATGGGGATTTATTGAACAGATTGCGAAAATCCAATGAAGGCAAAGGATTGGATGGTAATCTTGTGAACAACGACTTGGACTATGCCGTAATATCCAAATTTCTTTCCCTGCCCTTGTACGATCCAGTGGATAAACATACTACGGGATTGATGGAAAGAGGAAGTTTTCCGGGAAGGGTATTGGGTAAGGTAAATCAAGAAACTACTAAACAACTTCTTTCACGTATGGAAAGGATAGATTTTATTCTGGTATCCCCGGAGTTGTCCGCCAAATGTATCACGGCTACGGTTCACAATGGGGCAAGCAATTGGTTTTTGTCCGACCATTACCCTGTTAGTGCTACTTTTAATCTAAAAGATTGACAGGTAGGTTTTTCCAAGTGAAAATCAATGGCCAAAAGTTTTAGGATGCAAGTAACAATTCGTAATTTGCAATCTCTACATTAGTTGGATGATTTCTCTCCCCAAGAAGGAATTGCTAAAGTTTTATTTAAAAGTTATTTAATCATGTCGGTTTTAGAAAAATTATCTTCTAAAGATGCCATTGCATTGGAGGAAGAATTTGGAGCGCATAACTATCATCCATTACCTGTTGTTCTAAACAGGGGGGAGGGAGTTTTCGTTTGGGATGTTGAAGGAAAAAAGTATTACGATTTTTTATCTGCGTATTCTGCAGTAAATCAAGGACATTGCCATCCTAAAATTGTCAATGCTATGGTACAACAGGCCCAGACCTTAACATTGACCTCTAGGGCCTTTTATAACGATATGCTTGGTAGGTTTGAGAAGTATGCTGCCGAGACTTTTGGCTATGATAAGTTCCTACCCATGAATACTGGGGCAGAGGCTGTAGAAACTGCTCTGAAAATTTGCAGAAAATGGGCTTACGAGAAAAAAGGGGTTCCTGAAAACCAGGCAGAAATAGTGGTATGTGAAAATAATTTTCATGGTAGAACTACAACAATTATCTCATTTTCGAATGATGCGGTGGCCAGGAAAAATTTTGGACCCTATACCGAAGGTTTTATTAAAATTGAATATGACAATTTATCTGCCTTGGAGCAGGCCTTAAAAACCAATAGAAATGTAGCAGGATTCTTGGTAGAGCCCATTCAGGGCGAGGCCGGAGTCTATGTTCCGTCGGAAGGGTATCTCCTCAAGGCAAAGCAACTGTGTGAAGAGCATAACGTACTTTTTATTGCCGATGAGGTGCAGACGGGAATAGCCCGTACGGGAAAATTATTGGCTACATGCGGTAATTGTGCCTGTCCGGATAGGCACTGTAGTGGGACACCTGAGGTAAAGCCAGATTTGTTAATATTGGGCAAGGCACTTTCAGGAGGGGCTTACCCCATTTCCGGGGTTTTGGCCAATGACGATATCATGGAGGTGATAAAACCCGGTAGTCATGGTAGTACTTTTGGGGGTAACCCAGTGGCGGCAGCAGTGGGTATAGCTGCACTTGAAGTGGTCAAAGAAGAAGGGCTTGCCTATAACGCCTATCAATTGGGTGAGTTGTTTAGGGAAGAACTCAATAAGTTTATACCTACTTGTAGTGTTGTAAAATCCGTTAGGGGAAAAGGCTTATTAAATGCCATTTTGATAAACGATACAGAAGAAAGCTCTACTGCTTGGGATATTTGTCTGGCCTTAAGGGATAACGGACTACTAGCCAAGCCTA
>CAXAVP010000086.1:0-16302 GCA_963972175.1 uncultured Arenibacter sp. | reverse complement strand
CCAAATCCCTGATGACAAACAAGGAGGACGTATTAAGAATATTGAAAAAAAAATACTACCACAACATTGCACTTCCACCAGCATCCCCTTTGCAACAAAACACTTTTAAAAAGGACACTATCCACACCAAATTCGAAAAAAATAATGAGGCCCTTCTATTTAAAATTGTTGCCAATAACCTAAATGAGCTAAGATATGCTCTCATCTATGCCAGCAAAAAAGAGTCCAAATTAGACCTGTCCAACCCCCTTCAACTCCTAGCTAAAATACCTATTAGCAACTCCGGAAATTTTAATATCAACAGCTCGCTGTTGAAAGGAAAAAAATATATGGCCCTAACTTTTATAAACAGGTTTGGACAGGAAAGCAAACCTCAAATCATCAAAATTGACAAGTAGAAAAAGGAGGGATTTTTTATCATATCAATAAAAATATAAGACACAATTTGAATAGCAAAAATTGGATAAAATGATTCAAAAAGACAAAGGAGCATGGGCATGGGTGCCTGTATTATACTTTACACAAGGTATTCCATATGTGCTTGTAGTAACAGTTTCAGTAATAATGTATAAAAAACTGGGTATCAGTAATTCAGACATAGGTTTATACACCAGTTGGTTATACCTTCCATGGGTTTTAAAGCCGCTTTGGAGTCCTTTTGTAGACCTCAATGGCACCAAAAGAAAATGGTTCTTGGCCATGCAGTTAATAATTTCCCTAGCCATCTTGGGAGTAGGGCTAAGTATTCCTACCAATATATTTTTTACAACTACCCTAGCTTGTTTTTGGATGGCCGCCTTTGCTTCTGCAACAAACGATATTGCGTCGGACGGATATTATATGCTGGGGCTTACCGAGAAAAAACAGGCCTTCTTTGTTGGCATGAGAAGTACGTTCTATCGCTTGGCCATGATAACCGGTCAGGGACTCATTGTTATCCTTGCCGGATTCTTGGAAAACTATTATGGAGACAATACCAAAGCCTGGTCCGTTACCATGGTCGCTTCTGCCCTTTTGATGCTATCCCTTACCGTGGCCAACTTTTTTGTTACCCCAAAATACGAGTCGTCCAATGCCGTTGTTCAGCAAAAACCCGAGGGGTTTTTAGAGGTCTTCATTTCCTTCTTTAAGAAACCGAATATAGTTTTGGCCCTATCTTTTATTTTATGCTATCGTCTTGGGGAATCGCAATTGGTAAAAATGGCAGCACCCTTTTTACTGGATAGCACCCAAGCAGGGGGGCTAGGATATTCTACTGAGGCCGTAGGCACCATTTATGGAACCGTAGGTGTAGTGATGTTATCCTTGGGCGGGATTCTTGGAGGTATACTAATTTCCAAGGACGGACTAAAAAAATGGATGTTGCCCATGGTCCTGGCCTTAAACATTCCAAATGCCATGTATGCTATTTTGGCCCTCACTAACACCACAAGTATTGTGGCCGTAGTAGCTACAGTGGTAGTAGAACAGTTTGGCTACGGATTTGGATTTGCGGCCTTCCTTATCTACCTCATTTACATTGCGGAAGGAATATCAAAAACATCGCACTACGCCATAGCTACCGGGTTTATGGCCCTAGGGATGATGCTCCCAGGGATGATAAGTGGCTACCTACAGGAATGGCTAGGCTACGGAGGCTTTTTTGTTTGGGTCGTTATTGCCGCCCTACCAGCACTTTTTCTATTAAAATATATAACCTATCCCGCAGATTACGGAAAAAAAACCAATGAAGATGTCAAATAATCCTAACCCATATATTACAGCAACTAAAACCCTTTCCATAAGGGAAAAGGTGGGACAGTTATTTATGCCCGCTGCCTTCATAAATGATACCGAAGAAGAAATTCTGGAACTGGAAAACCTCATCGCAACGAAGCATGTTGGCGGACTTTGTTTTTTTCACAGCAGGGCCAGTGCAGCCACTAATTTTGAAGGTAAAAAGAAAATTAAATACAACGAACAAAGCCTTAAAACCTTAAAAAACCTCATCCAGCGTTACCAAAAAGCGGCAAAGCACCCTCTGTTAATTAGTATTGATGCGGAATGGGGATTGGCGATGCGTATTGAAAACACCCCACAGTACCCATATGCTATAACCCTAGGGGCCATTGCAAACCGGGACGAGTTGATTTTTAAGGTTGGACAACAAATTGCACAAGACTGTAGGGAAGCTGGTATACATTGGAACTTGGCGCCAGTAGTGGACGTTAACAACAACCCCAAAAATCCGGTTATTGGCTATCGCTCTTTCGGGGAAGATAAGATTAATGTCACCCAGAAATCAATAGCATTTATTAAGGGCACTGCAAGTGAAGGTGTTTTTAGTTGTATCAAACACTTTCCCGGACATGGGGATACCGCTACCGATTCCCATCTTGGCTTGCCATTGATAGAGAAATCCAAAGAAACACTTTTGGAAAACGAACTTTATCCGTTCAGGGAAATCATCAAATCTGGAGTGGACAGTGTTATGGTAGGACATTTGTCCGTTCCTTCCCTTGATAACGGAAAAGGTACTCCGGCTACCATTTCTAAACCTATTATTAAGGGACTCCTGCGAAAAGAACTGAATTTTAATGGCGTAGTAATTTCAGATGCGCTAAACATGCACAGCGTAAGTAAAATGTTTCCCATAAAGGGTGAGCTGGAATGGCGCGCCTTTGATGCTGGTAATGATATTCTTTGCTTTGCGGAACATGTCCCCCAAGGTATAGAATCCATATTGGGCAAAGCAGATCCCCAAGAAATTGAAGAGCGCTTTAAAAGGGTTTGGGAACTTAAGGATAGAGCCTTTAACAACACCCAGAAACCTGGCCCCAAACAGCTGACAGACAAATTAAACCAACAATTGGCAGTTGAAAGTCTTACCCTTGTACATGGCAGCAAGCAAATTTTGGATAACTTTAGAAACCAAGGGTTTACCACTATGGTGTTTGGAACTTCAACTGATCGCTCATTTGCAGAACAACTATCCCTACTAACCAACAAAGGCAAAAAAAATGAGGAAAACGTATTAATTACTCTTTATCCTCCCAAGGTGAAGCCACAAAATAATTTTGATATTAAAAAAGAGGATCTAAAAGAGTTGGACAACTTGTTAAGGACCAAGAATGTGATTCTGTACGTTTTTGGAAATCCCTATGTACTGCACCACTTACCATACCATTTGGCACAGTCTTTAGTTTTGGGATACCAGAATTTTAAAGCATTTCAAGAAGTTGCCATATCACATTTCATGGGCCAATTGGAAGCCAAAGGTAAATTACCGGTATCCATAGGTCCTATAAAAGACCAGAACTATGAATGATGAGATTATTGCATCCTGGCTCAAAAATGCCAGCGAATGGATCAAGGTATTGGACAAGGGGGAAATTAAATCCAGATTGCACACCAACAAGGCCATTGTACAAGTTATAGGTAATTCTCCCGCCTCCAGAATTTTGGATGTAGGTTGCGGTGAAGGCTGGCTTGGCAGAAGTCTTAGTGACATAGGCAAGTCAGTGGTAGGACTAGACACAATTCCCCAATTGTTGGAAAATGCCAGAACAAAAGGCCCTGGCACCTTTTACCAATTGTCATATGAAGAAATTACCAGTGGCAAAGCCATTCCAGAGGCGCCATTTGATGCTGCTATTTTTAATTTTAGCCTATACCAAAAAGAAGGACTGCCGCAACTCCTAAAACAAATAAGGCAGGTCTTGACCGAAAATGGATATATCGCCATACAAACGTTACACCCTTTTTTCCTAATACAAAATAACATGGAATACAAAAGCCAATGGGTAAAGGATTCATGGAAAGGTCTCCCCGGGAATTTTACAGATGGCCATCCATGGTACGCACGTACCTTTGAGTCATGGATGACCATCTTTAAGAAATCAGGACTTCTAATTCGCCATTTTCAAGAGGTAACCAACGATGGAAAAAAACCGATTTCTGTAATTTTTATACTTTCGGAATAACTTAGGCTATCGCATTGGGTAACAATAAAAAAATAAAGGAATGAAAATTTATAAAGTGATAGGGTTAATGTCGGGAACTTCCTTGGACGGACTCGATTTGGCATATTGCCACATTTGGGAAACCAAGGAAGGTTGGGAGTTTAAAATCCATGAGACCCATAGTATATCATACTCCGCAGCAATGCAGGATAAATTAAAAAACTCCATTTTCCTGCCAGCAGACCAACTGCTACAATTTCACAACAGCTATGGTGCCTGGTTGGGGGAACAAACTAAGGAATTTATCAACTCACATCAATTAGAGGTCCATTTTATTGCCAGTCACGGACACACTACCCACCACAAACCTCAAAACGGTCTCACCTTTCAGATAGGCTCGGGTCAGCATCTAGCCAACACTAGTGGGGTAAAGGTAATATGCGATTTTAGAACCAACGATGTAGCCCTTGGTGGACAGGGGGCACCTTTGGTGCCTATAGGCGACCGACTGTTTTTTGGGAAATATGATTTTTGCCTAAACCTAGGGGGTATCAGCAATATTTCCTTTGAACAGGATGGAAACCGTCTTGCCTATGATATTGGTCTGGCCAATATGGTTTTAAACCACATTACCAAAAAAATAAACTTGGAGTACGACAAAGGCGGTGCTATGGCACGTAGCGGAAAGATAAACCAAGAGTTGTTGCACCAACTTAATAACCTTGAATTCTACAAACTGCCATTTCCCAAATCTATAGGGTTCGAATGGTTTGTTGAAAAAGTGGTCCCCATCGTGGATAATACCCAAGATAGTATTGAAAATCTATTGCACACCTGCGTACATCACATTTGCGACCAAATAGCAATCCAAATAAAAGCTCAAAACAATAAATCCAACACAAGCCTATTGGTAACTGGTGGAGGCGCCTTAAACAGCTTCCTAATGGAATGCCTTCAGGAGAAATTAGGTACACAAATAAAGGTTATAGCTCCCTCACCAACCCTTATAGCCTTTAAGGAAGCCTTAGTTTTTGCCCTTATGGGTGTGTTGCGTGAAGAACAAAAACCTAACTGTCTAAGTTCGGTAACCGGCGCAAAAAGAGATTGCTATGGAGGGGTTGTTTATTTGCCCTGCTAAAAAATATCGTTTGGTATATTAATTCAAATACTTATCTTGGTTACCGAATCGGTCCACCAACCTAAAAAAAAGGATTAAGATGAGTGAAAAACAAAAAAAAGCTACCGCTTACTGGAAAGAAAATGTCCGTTATTTATTTATTCTTTTATCTATATGGTTCTCTGTATCCTTTGGTGCTGGTATCCTCTTTAAGGATGCCCTGAATACCATTAAGATCGGTGGCTTTGAATTGGGATTTTGGTTTGCCCAACAAGGATCAATCTATGTCTTTGTAGTCCTAATTTTTGTCTATGTTCGTCTTATGAACAAGTTGGACAAGAAATACGGTTACAACGTATAGTTTTCCTATTTGTTATTAATTCTCATACTTACAAAATGTTTTCAAGGCCCACGTCTGTTTACCTACCAAAATCACCCAATTAAATAACCAAATAAACCTTAAACTATGAGTGTTCAAGTATGGACCTACCTTCTTGTCGGAATTACCTTTACATTGTATATAGGAATTGCTATTTGGTCCAGAGCAGGATCAACAAAAGACTTTTATGTTGCCGGTGGTGGGGTTTCCCCATTGGCAAATGGCATGGCAACCGCAGCCGATTGGATGTCTGCGGCCTCCTTTATTTCCATGGCCGGTATTATTGCCTTTGCCGGTTATGACGGTTCCGTGTACCTAATGGGCTGGACAGGGGGTTATGTACTCTTGGCCCTACTACTGGCCCCCTACCTAAGAAAGTTTGGAAAATTCACGGTTCCCGATTTTATCGGGGACCGATATTATTCCAATACGGCCCGTTTGGTGGCCGTTTTCTGTGCCTTGATCGTGTCGTTCACCTATGTTGCAGGCCAAATGCGCGGCGTTGGAGTGGTTTTCTCCAGATTTTTGCAGGTAGATATTAATACAGGGGTGGTCATTGGAATGATCATTGTACTTTTTTATGCCGTTTTAGGCGGTATGAAAGGTATCACCTACACCCAGGTAGCACAGTATTGTGTGCTGATCTTTGCCTTTATGGTACCTGCCATTTTTATTTCCTTTCAAATGACCGGCAATCCAATTCCGCAATTGGGTATGGGATCAACTCTAAACGATGGCTCAGGCACTTATCTCATGGATCGTTTAAACGGACTCTCAACCGAACTGGGGTTTGCCGAATATACAGATGGTAGCAAATCTGTAATGGATGTATTTGCCATTACCCTGGCCCTAATGGTAGGTACGGCCGGATTACCTCATGTAATTGTTCGTTTTTTTACGGTAAAAAGAGTTAAGGATGCCCGTAAATCTGCCGGTCTGGCCCTTCTATTAATCGCCATCCTTTACACCACAGCCCCGGCTGTTTCTGTTTTTGCTAAAATGAATCTAATAGATACCGTTAGCAACGAACAATACAGCCAGATGCCCGTTTGGTTTAAAAACTGGGAAGAAACCGGACTCCTAACCTTCAACGATAAAAATAGGGACGGTGTAATTCAATATGTGGCGGACCAGGACAGGAACGAGTTGGTCGTGGACAACGATATAATGGTGCTGGCCAATCCGGAAATAGCCAACCTGCCAGCCTGGGTAATTGCCCTGGTAGCCGCAGGTGGACTGGCAGCAGCACTGAGTACTGCAGCCGGATTGTTATTGGTAATTTCTGCATCGGTATCCCATGACCTGATCAAAAAAGTATTTAAGCCCAATATCTCGGAAAAAGGTGAACTATGGGCAGCTAGAGGAGCTGCCACCGTTGCAGTGGTTATTGCTGGCTATTTTGGAATTAACCCCCCAGGCTTTGTAGCTGCCGTTGTGGCACTGGCCTTTGGACTGGCAGCAGCTTCCTTTTTCCCTGCCATAGTCCTGGGCATCTTCTACAAAAAAATGAACAAGGAAGGCGCCATAGGCGGAATGATAGTGGGGATTTGCCTAATGTTATTTTATATGGCCAAATTTAAACTGGGCTGGCTAGGGGAAATACCCGATAAATCTGAATGGTGGTTTGGTATTTCACCAGAAGGCTTTGGTACAGTTGCTATGGTATTAAACTTTATTGTTGCCCTCACCATAAATAGATTTACCCCCGCCCCTCCTACCGAGGTTCAGGAAATTGTGGAGAATATCAGAATTCCCAGTGGGGCTGGAAAAGCGGTGGAACACTAAAAACAAAACCTAACCTTCACTTTGCCCTTTTGTAAACCACTGAACGATAAGCAGCTATAAACCGCTGGTTTGGTACGGCACCAATTATGGGACAATATCGAATTCAGCGGATTTTGCATATTCCTAAAAAAAAACACACTTTAATTGATAAATTCAATTGCAGATACCTTTCAAATTTGCCCGATTTATATAAATTTATACAAATTTTAAAATACGATGAGCAATTATCACATTAAGCATTTAGAAGAGTACTACCAGGTGTATAGAAAATCGGTCAGAGAACCTGAAAATTTTTGGGGAGAAGTGGCCGAAGAACACTTTTTATGGAGAAAAAAATGGGACAACGTCCTTAGTTGGGATTTTGAAAAACCGGAAGTGAAATGGTTTGAGGGCGCCCAGCTCAACATTACTGAAAACTGTATCGATAGGCATCTTTTGACAAGGGGGGAAAAAACGGCCATCATTTTTGAGCCTAACAACCCTGATGAAGAAACCGAATACATTACCTATAATCAATTGCACCAGAGGGTTTGCCAAATGGCCAATGTCTTAAAAGACCAAGGTGTAAAAAAAGGGGATAGGGTATGTATTTACCTACCTATGATCCCAGAACTATCCATTGCCCTATTGGCTTGTGCCCGTATTGGCGCCATCCATTCGGTTGTCTTTGCAGGCTTTTCATCTACCGCTTTGGCTACCCGTATCAATGATAGCGATTGTAAAATTGTCATTACCGCTGATGGTTCTTATCGTGGCTCCAAAACTATAGACCTAAAAGGAATAGTAGATGAAGGACTGGTTGACTGTCCCGGTGTCAAGAATGTTTTGGTGGTAAAGCGCACCCAGGCACAAATCAACATGAAAGAAGGAAGGGATCAGTGGCTACAGCCCCTGTTGGACAAGGCCTATTTGGACTGTGTTCCCGAAATAATGAATGCAGAAGACCCGCTATTTATTCTATATACTTCAGGATCTACCGGTAAACCCAAAGGAATGGTTCACACCACCGCCGGCTATTTGGTCTATACTGCCTATACCTTTAAGAACGTATTTCAATACACCGAAAATGACGTCTATTGGTGTACCGCCGATATAGGTTGGATTACCGGACATAGCTATATTGTTTATGGTCCCTTGGCCAATGGAGCTACTACGCTTATGTTTGAGGGCGTGCCCAGTTATCCCGATTTTGGACGCTTCTGGGAAATTGTGGAAAAACACAAAGTAAACCAATTCTACACTGCACCTACCGCTATTAGGGCACTTGCCAAACAAAATATATCCTTTGCCGAAAAGCACGACCTCTCTTCCCTAAAGGTGTTGGGATCTGTGGGCGAGCCCATAAATGAGGAAGCTTGGCATTGGTACAATGATATCATAGGAAAAAAGAACAGTCCCATTGTGGATACATGGTGGCAAACGGAAACGGGAGGAATCATGATTACCCCTATCCCCTTTGTGACGCCTACAAAACCCACCTATGCAACATTACCCTTTATTGGGATTCAACCCGCTCTTATGGACGATCAGGGCAAGGAACTAAAAGGAAATCAGGTAGAAGGCCGTCTCTGTATCAAATTCCCATGGCCAGGCATGGCCAGGACCATTTGGGGCAATCATGACCGTTACAAGGACACCTATTTTTCTGCCTACCCAA
The DNA here is from genome assembly GCA_963972175.1 of uncultured Arenibacter sp. Classification (GTDB taxonomy): domain Bacteria; phylum Bacteroidota; class Bacteroidia; order Flavobacteriales; family Flavobacteriaceae; genus Arenibacter. Next base: position 7,423 of record CAXAVP010000086.1, on the reverse strand, counting down.
ATAAATATTTCTCCGGTGATGGTGCCCTAAGGGACGAGGTTGGATACTATAGGATTACCGGGCGTGTAGATGATGTAATCATTGTTTCTGGACATAATTTAGGTACTGCGCCTATAGAAGATGCCATAAACGAGCACCCAGCCGTGGCAGAATCGGCCATCGTGGGCTTCCCACATGACATTAAAGGTAACGCTTTGTACGGTTACGTCATCTTAAAGGAAACCGGGGAATCACGTAAGCACGAAAATTTACGCAATGAAATCAACCAGATCATTACAGAGCATATTGGCCCCATCGCCAAACTAGACAAAATACAGTTTACTTCCGGTCTGCCAAAGACCCGTTCCGGCAAGATCATGAGACGTATACTCCGTAAAATTGCCAGTAAGGACATGAACAATCTGGGCGATACCAGTACACTTTTAAATCCAGAGGTAGTAGAGGATATAAAGAATAACGTTCTCTAAATATTCGGATGGGCATTGCCACTTTATGGATAACATAAAGTGGCCGTGCTTTCCGCTATATCTTTTTTATATACAGCTCCTTAGACCCAAATTAACACTCCCCAATTACATAAAAAAGGATGCCGCTACTATCACTAATGCAAGGCCTAAAAATTGATGTACTGCACACCCCTATTCCTTCCCTGACTGCTTAAAACATAAAAACCGTAAGCAGCCCATATAGAACACCATGCCTCCAATAAAATACTTAGTAAAATTGGCCATAAATTAACCAAAACTTTTATGTTTGATGGAGAACTCCACAATTGGTATTCGCTCTAAAAATCGGAATGGGAAGGCTTATAGCCAATTCTAAATTCTACTTTACCCCCCTAAATATTCCTTTTTCTGTATTTTTTTGTCCAGGCCAAGCATTATTAAAGAACTATGACTTTGCCGTTAAGTTCCGGACTACAGTACCAGCATTACCAACGGTGTAAAAGAATGGGGGAATGGGGGAACAATGTCTTTTACGGTCTTGTCTGCCAATTACAGCCGCAACCTATCGCTATAAGTATTAAGCCAATTTGGCCTTGTTCAATTTAGTGGAGAAAGACAATTCTTTTTTAACCCTGGAGTTTTTGAACATATACAAACGCGCTACCTTGTTTTCGTTTTTTACAGAAACTTCCTTTTCGGAAGAAGTAACAATACTCATGCTTATAGTTTCTACCTTTACCTCTTGGTCTACAGTGTTGGCTTGGGCAGCTACTCCGATAAAAAGAACAAAAATTAAAGTAAAAAGCGTTTTCATGATGCGTTGTTTTGTTATGTAAATTTAACGCCACATCTACCCTTGACTAGGTCGCAAATCGTTCAAAACCCCTTATTTTTCGGTATCTGACAAATATCCCGATAAAGTGTGCAAAATGCTCGGTGAACGAAAATAGGGCTCCAAAACCCTTATCGATATTATTGGTAGTTAATCGGTAATTCTTACTACCCACCTACCAATAATATGCCTCCTCCATCAACCTTTGTAGTATTAATCTTAAAAATTAAGACCTATTAAATAAACGGCTCATTAGAACTTCCCTTTAAACAATCCGACTAATTATAGCATACTCCTACCATCTGTATTAAGATCCGTTCCAGCCTTTGCGGTTTGGATTACATCTGAGGTACGTATGCACCAACATTAACAACAGTACTAAAAATTGGGGGGGGAATGGTGGAACAATATCTTTTACGGTCTTGTTTGCCAATTACAGCCGCAACCTATCGCTATAAGTATTAAGCCAATTTGGCCTTGTTCAATTTAGTGGAGAAAGACAATTCTTTTTTAACCCTGGAGTTTTTGAACATATACAAGCGCGCTATCTTGTTTTCGTTTTTTACAGAAACTTCCTTTTCGGAAGAAATAACAATACTCATGCTTCTTATTTCAACCTTTACCTATAATCGGAAAATTGAATAATACATTTTTTAAAATTGAATAATACAAAAAATACAACAACCAACACTATTTAAATACCTTTAAAACAGCTTTAAATCATCTCTAGGATTGCTTAGGTCATAGTTGGCGGTCAATACCTCTATTTTCTTTTTGCCAGGCTTACCTGTGCCGTTTGCCACACTAACCTTTTGCTCAAGGGTCAGTACACTCCAATTATTGTCCTTGGTGAACTCCTGCAGGACATCACTTGGGTAACTGCTTAATAAAAATTTACCCTCAACCTTACTAAGTAGTTCTAAAAGCATTATAAAATCCTCTTTGCTATATCCGTCATAGTGGCCACAATCGCTATTAAAGTATGGAGGGTCGCAGTAATGAAACGCTTTTATATGATCCCTAGAGGTAATTACCCTCAACGCATCCGTACATTCGATCTGTACATTCTGCAGGCGAATGGATAAGTCTATAGTAAAACTGTCCCTTTTAGTGGTGATCTTCTGTGAGGTACTTCCCTTTATCTTATCGTATCCCCATGTGCCGTCCAACATGGAGCTAAAGCTTTGAGCAGCCAGAACCCACACAGCCCACGCACGCTTAATTCTAGTGAACATGTGAGGGTTATTATAAACTACCGTGGCATCGTTGTGTAGGGAGCGGCTATGCAAGCTTATGCGCACCATTTTCTCCAATTCAACATATGAATTTTGCACACATTCATAAAAGTTTATCAATTCCCTATTGTAGTCATTGATTATCTCCACTTCGCTTTTGGGTTTGGCCCAAAATATTGCGCCACCACCCACAAAGGTCTCAGTGTAAGTTGTGTGCTCCGGGATCAATGGTAAAATAGTGGTGACCAAGTTCTGTTTTCCTCCGTAGTAAGAAGTTGGAGTTTTTAAATTGTCTGTTTTCATATCCAGTTTTAGTTATATTTGTATCGACCAAGCAATAAACACGTAATACATTCCAAGGCATCGCCCTCGGGGAACATGTACTACGTGTTTTTTAGTTATTGCTTGGTCGCTTAACTAACCCTGGGGGTTTTTCTTAATTATTATGCATGGTCCATGATTATTATTTGCCAAACTGACCCATCATAAATGAACATGAACGCCTCTCCATTCCTGTCTATGGTTCGGGTTGTTCCGTCATTACTATCGTGAAACATAGTGTTTCCATTTCCATTTACGGTTATAGAATTGGTTGTCCTCTTAATAATGCACATTCTTCCATCATCAGGGTTTGGAGGAAGGTAAACGGTAGTATTTGTTGCGGAATTTTTACATATCACAAAAACGTGTTGATTGATATTAAAAGCGGATTGGGTAGAAGCCACTACACCTACAAGACCATGAAAGCCAGTAGCAAATAGTTTCTCAAAATAACCACCAAAAGATGGAGCCCCACCAGATTGAACATTTTGTGCTCTGCCATAAACACCTACCACCGCTCCTAAATTACCAAATGCAGAAGCATTCAACCTGCCAGTTACATCAGCCAACATTCCCGCTCTTATCTGCTTAATACCGTTGTTAATGGCCTGACCGGCAAATTCGGAACGGAGGCCATCACTGGCCAACTCGGTATATCCCGCTTCTTGTGTTGCATTGCCCGGGTGTGACGCTATAATATTGCCAGTAGAAGAATCTATCTTAATAGTTTCTACAACTACATATGAAGCTCCTGTGGCCGTATAAATAGTTCTAGGGCTAACTAAGGTTATTATACCATTAGCCCCATCCAATTGTGTTCTAGGAGACCCACTATAGCTAGCCTGAGATGTTATCTTACCGCCATTTATGGTCCAATCCGCTATACTGGCACTTTCTGCCAATAGGAGATTGGTGGCCACACTATCAAACTGCGCTCCAAAGAAATCCCAATTGCTCAACGTCCAAGCTCCTGAGGTGGCGTTTGAACCTTTAAATAAATAGTAATTTTCACCGTATTTAACCGCATCCCTTCTGGTTGGAGTATTATAATACAGCTTGGAACTACTAAAATCGCCTCTGTATAACAAACTGGGACCGGTTGATCCATCTGCCCCGTTTGCTCCTGCAGGACCAGGTACGCCCTGATCGCCTTTAAATTTGCTCCAAGTATATTGTGTTTTGGATGTACTTTCTGTGGGAGTAGTTTTGTTTACGGCAATTCCAATGTAAAGGGTATTGGTATTTGGTGTATCATATAGATCGGTACCATCTGGAAAGTTGGAATACTTTATCCAGGTATAATAGGTTTGTCCGTCTGCACCTGGAGGACCTTGAACTCCATCTCCTCCTTGCAACAAAGACCATTGGTACAATGTCCTGTCATTGCTTTCGGTTGGCGTGGTTTTATTATAGGCAAAACCTATGTATTCTTTTCCTGTAGGGCTATCACTAATACCATTACCATTTACATCATCTGCATATTTAACCCACGTGTACAAGGTTTGCCCGTCCGCTCCTGGAGGACCATCAGCACCCTTGTCCACAAACAATTCCCAATGCGTTCCATTCGGAGGAGCTATTCCCACGGTTGCCGTATCCGTTTTATTACTGTAGGAGATACCATTATAAGTAATGGTATCTCCTTTAAAATAGGATGTGGAGGCGTTGTAAGCCCCTCTGTAGTTAGGGAGGTTAATTGTAGTCCCGGACGAGGTCTGCAATATGCTTCCTTTGATCGTTAATCTGTTAGGGGTTGTAACGTTCCAATCTAATGAGCTGTTACTGTCCCCTGCTCTAAATTTCCCTTCACTTAAATTAAAATAGCTCTCGCCATCCAAGCTCCTAATGGTTCCGGTGGTAATGGTATCCCCATTAATGAATGTCATTCCTTTGGTGAAATCAAAGTCCCTGCGACCATTGGCCACAGTGTAAAGCACTCCCAAGTTAAAAAGATATTGCCCTGTCTCGTCCTCTGTCTTTTTTGGAGTGGTACTTATATGCCAGGTTCCGGTAAGGGCTGTTTTGCTGCACCTTGCATAAACGTAGTAATTGTTCCCCGCAACCAAAGTACCAAAGGTCTGTGGAGCAATATTCCATACATACCCAAGGCCATCAATTTCAATTTCATAGTGAGCCAACTGTCCACCGCTAATATGCAATGAATTAGGATTGCCTCCATAATTGGGCTGAATGCTTACACCCAATAATCCAAAATTTTGCGATCTGGCCCCAACACTCAACATAAGGGTTTCTATACTGGAGGGTTTTATGTTACCAGGATCAAAGTAACCGTCCGGGTCAAATATCAAATCCTGCAGCTGTCTAAATCTTGCGGTGGCCTGTCTGGCCAATTCTGCCCGTCTACGATCTACATCCACAATTATTGTCTTGTTGTCTACCGTATCCGCAATTAAACGTTCTTGGATGGTGTAGGGGATGGTATCCGATATCACGGCGGAAATGGTAGAGGGTGACACCAAGGGATAACTTACCTCGCTTACACGAATTAATGTATCTACACCTAAATCTGCATCAATTACCTCAATTAGGTTTCCAACCCTTAATTCAATTCCATTATCTCGGACAAATTTGTCATCCAAATTTAGGCCGTATGTTACTCTTGGCGCACTATTTTCATATAAATACTCCTGGGTCCTAGTCTTCAATTCAAGTTCCGCAGCATCTATGTAAGTCTGCGGCATGGATATATCCACCAATGTATATTCATCTCCTACCTCTGGATAGTTAAGGGAATTGGGCAATTGGTAACCGTTCTCCTCTGTAAAAGTGTTGAATTCTATTGTTTTACTGCTGTTTAAATAGCGGTTAATCTCAAATTCATAGCCTGCCAATGCTCCAGTCTTAAATACTATCTTGGCTACGGTTCCCTCTATTAACTGATCATTGATGTCAAAGTCTAAAGAGGTATCAACAATTTTATTACGATCACCGCCGTCTATACTGCTAACGGTTCCAGTGCGTTGTGGGAAAATATCATCAAAGGTTACCGAGGCTTCTCGAATTCCGTACAATGCTGTATTGGCCTCTAATTTCCTTTCCTCAAAGACCAAACGGGTTGCACCCGCCCTGTAATCAATATCGAGATTCTTACGGGATCCAAAGCCAAATACTCGTGTCACAAGGCTCTTATCATCTATACTATTCCTGGTCAAAGAATATAGCCCTTTACCTCGTCCATATTCAAAGGTTAGCGTGGTAGGAGACCCTACACTTTTCTGAAGGTAAATATTCTTTCCTGCCAAGCTGTATTCCATACCAAAGGCCTCGGCAATTTTGGTAAGTGCGGACCTACAAGTATCTCCGTTAAAGCTTAGGAGTTGCTCCGGGGCATTATCCACGGTTGCAATGGCCCATCCGCTGTCTATGGTATTAATGTTATCCAAAAGCAATAACAAAAGATCGTTTGGGGAACTATGATAGCTAAAATCCGCTTGGCCCTCATCCAAGAATAGTTTATTGAACAGCGTATAAATTTCGCCCTCAAAATTTATAATGTAACTGTAAGTGAAGTTGTTAATCTTTTCTACTTGCGCCGGTGTGTTTATGTAGAAGCGTTCCCCCTTATGTTCTATATAATCCCCTATCTGAATAGCAAGAGGAGCGGCAACTATGGCATCAACAACAATTTTGTGTTCACCCATTAATTTTTGGGTAAACAATGTATTCTCATCCAAGGGAACGCTGGCTTGAGCCACTCCATTTCTATATATTGTAATTGTCATATTAAATACTCCAAAATAGATTCTTATGAACTCCTTTTGCTATTGTTGGTTCTGGCAGTTCCCCGTCTATCACATTAATAGTTCTCGTCACCTGGATAGCCTCGTTTCCATTACTATCAGATACGTTGTAGTACTTATAATAAGTACCCTCTACTGCGGTATTGACCGTGCCTGTCTCAACTATATCACCAGTTAAGTCCCCATCTTCTACGTCGGTAGCGGTCGCCCCAAGTTCGGTATAGGTATCCCCAACGTTTAGGTTAATGGTGGATGCCCCTGTTAAGGTGATTACAGGGATATTATTGGATGGTTCCCCTGCCAATATTTCAAAATCCCCAGCCATGTCCGCTAGGAAAATTTCAAGGGCTGTATATCCGGCATTATTATTAATGGTATGACCTCCAATATTGTAAGTAGACTTTACTTGGCTAGAAGAGCTTATTCCGTGGGTACTGGCCCATGAATCGCTGATGCCGTCGTTGTTGGAGTCCGTGTATGCGGTTCCGGACACTAGCGATGGATAGCCTCCAACAGTATCTTCATCGCTTATAAGAATACCCCCACCGCTATCGTAATATCCTATTAATCTGGCATCCACATCATCATGTGGGTATTTGCCAACATCTGCCAGAACGCTATCTACCACCATTGTTGAGGAATATGGAGTTAATGGGGAGTCAGTTATTGCCCTACTGCCATTCTCATAATTGTCCCATGTTGAATTTGTAAGGGAATAAGCAGAATTAATCTTAACATTGTCTGTCTGGTAAATAACTCCATCCTCAGGTAAGGCTCCTGGGGTGTTAGATGATGATTGATACATAATAGGGTGGCCTGTAGCGGTCA